>NZ_JBFUBK010000003.1:0-128453 GCF_056405815.1 Pseudomonas sp. P1_F1_2
GTTCACGCTGGCAGCCACAGTGCAGAACCTACGTCGGCTGGCCAAACTGACATCTCAAGGGCCACCAGTCACGGGATAGGTGCGCCTACACTAAGCCAAAAACCTCAAATTAACCCAATAACGACGCAGCAAAGGTCAACGAAGGGCCGAGAAACCACACAAAGTGGTGAGTAGGCTATCCGGTGGTAGCTGTGCTTGATTTTACTCAGGCTGAAAATCCGACTTTTTCAACAGAATCGGCCGATTGCTGCCTGTCGCGAAGGTTTGAAATCGACCCGTGAAGCAGCCCGTTGAATCAGACTGCAATCGGCCGTAGTCACCTGCAAGCAGCAGTTCGTACCTGTTGTCCCATGCAAAGTTCGGCCATTGAATTTATGAAGGCGACAAAGCACCGTATCAGGATGCAGTAAAGGTGTTTTCCATCGGCCAGCGCATTCCCAGATATTCAGTCAAATAATTCATAAAAGCTTTGACCTTGGGTGTGATGGCGGCGCGCTCCTGGACGCATACATAAATATCGAGCGGTTCAGCGTAGGCATAAGTTGAAGCGTGGCGATGTTCAAACAGAGGAACGAGTTGGCCACTTTCGATATAGGGCGCCGCCACGAACTCTGCCAAGCGGGTTATTCCCGCGCCGCGAATGGCCATTTGGGCTAGAGCGTCAATATCGTCGCTGATTGCGGTCGCATTCAGAGTAGCGTCGTAACGTTGCCCATCCCGGATAAAACCCCAACGTAGAAGGCGTCCGTCTAGCGGGTAGCGAAACGCTAGACAGGCATGGTGTTGGAGTTCTTCAGGGGCGCGTGGCCAGCCGACTCGTTCCAAATAGGTGGGCGACGCGCAGATGATAAAAGGGACTGAAACGATCTTGCGGGCGACGATCCCCTCTTCTAGTTGTGGTTTGATCCGCAGGCTCAGATCAATGCCTTCTTGAATATGATTTATTTTGCGATCTGTGGTTGAGAGTTCAAGTGTCAGGCGTGGGTAACGTGCAGCAAAGCCGGCGATTAGTGATGCCAACACATGCCGCCCGAAAGCGGAGGTAGAAGCGATGCACAGTCGCCCTTGGAGTTGAGTCTGCGCGCTGGTGATCGCGCTTTGCGCCGATTCGAGATCACGCGCTATGCGTTTCACTTTTTCGTAGTACACCACGCCGCTTTCGGTTAACGCCATGCTACGTGTGGTGCGCTGGAGAAGGCGCGTGCCTAGGTGGGTTTCTAAGCGATTTATGGTCTGACTAACGGCTGCCGCACTGACGCCCAGGGTTTTGGCCGCGCCCACGATGGAGCCCGCCTCAACCACCTTGATAAAGCTAGCAATCGCCCCTAACAGGTTCATCTTTGGCCCAGCGAGAAGAGTTATTCATAAGTTTTTCTTTATAAAGCAACTACTGTCAGCCGTCTAGTTGCAAATATTTGATCTTGCTAGGGTGTTCATCACCTATCAATCGAAGATCAAAAAGGTCTGATATGAATCGCAAAAGATCCTCCATGGCTCTATTTTTCAACCAACGTAAGCTCTCGGCTCGCGCTACTCCTTATGTTTTCGCACTGTATATGGCCACAATCATGGCGTTCTTGATGTCACTCGTGATCACTGCGGCAAATTCCGGTATTGAGACTGATTACCTAAGTAATGCGCTGCACGCCTATAAATTGGCTATGCCAGTGGCATTCCTGTGCATACTCGTCGTTCGCCCCATTGTGCTCAAACTGGTGCTTTTGACTGTACACCCACATCATTAAGGGCGGTCGCTCGGCGGCCCAATTTGATGGGGCGTTGTGGACAACCATATTGGGTCGACTGTTGCCGGCCGTCACAGGTCGGAGTCGACCCAGAGCAGCCCGTGGCGACTGGCAGAAGTCGGCCAAACAGCGTTCAGGTGTCACACTGCAAAACCTGGCGTGGCGAAAGAAAGTGATGGTATGAAAATTCAAATTAAATAGCCGCAGGCAACTCTCACTTTTGTCAGAGCGAGTTTAAGCGTTTCAACAGGCACGGATCCCAGCGCCACGCGCAGCGCGTTAGGCACATTCGATGCCGCAGAAAAGGGCTCTGCTGTCGTCACCATAATGTTGTCGCGCCGCAATGCAGCAGCAATGCTCTCGGCCCGCATGTCTTCAGGCAATGGTAGCCACAGGAAGTAGGCGTTTGGATGCCCGACCAGGTTGATGCCGTCGAAAATGCGGCGGGCAATTCGTTGTCTATTCGCGGCGTCTTTGCGCTTCAATTCTTCCAGGTCATCCACCACGCCTTCTTCGATCCAGCGACACGCCAGTTCGACCGTGATCGATGGCGAGCTCCATGTGGAGGCTCGCACGGCTTGCTCGAGCGCAGGGATAAGCGATACAGGCGCTGCGATAAATCCGATTCGCAAGCCCGAGGCGACGCTTTTGGAAAGGCCGGAAACGTAGATCGTTCGATTCGGTGCGAGCATGAACAACGGCTTCGGCGCCGGCTCGGCTAGAAACGCATAGGCGCCGTCCTCGATCAGCGCAAAGTCGTGTTCCTCGGCCAGCGCTACCAAACGCTTGCGGTCGGCGGCCGGCATGATCGATCCCAGCGGATTGTGCAGGGTTGGCATCGCATAAAACGCGCGTACCGGACGCCGCTTGCAACTTGCCGCGAGCGCGTCGAGACTGGTTTTGCCATCAGCCAACGGTATAGGCAGAAGCTCAATACGATGGGCGACGGCCAGTGCTTTAATGCCCGGGTAGGTGAGCGCGTCGACAGCGAGTACATCGCCCGGCTTGAGCTGCGCCATCATCGCGAGCGCCAGCCCTTGTTGCGCGCCATTCACGATCAACACCTGCGATCCGGGGACTCGAATCCCTCGATTGCGAAGGTGTTTCGCAGCGATTTCTCGTTCATGCGGACGTCCGCCATGGGGTGCGTTGCACAACAAGGCGTCAAGATCGCCCGACGATGCGAGGCTGCGCAGTGCCTGCCTCAACATCTCTGCTTGCCCGGGAACCGCAGGATTATTGAAGGTCAGGTCAATTATTCCAGCTTCGGATGCCGCTTGCAGACCGAGGTCGCGTGGAAGAGATGTGTCGCGCACGAAGGTGCCACGTCCCATTTCACCCACTACCAGGCCCATCGATTCCAACGTGCGGTAAACGCGGGCCGCTGTCGCAAGCGCAATGCCATGTTCGCTCATTAATGCGCGGATCGTCGGGAGCTGGGTTCCAGGGCGCAAACGTCCGTTGCGAATGTTTTCCGCTACCTGGTCAGCAATGGTTTTGTACCGTGGCATCGTCACTGAATGTACCTAGAACAATTCTTTGTGTGTATCAAGTGGCGAGCGTAGGCTCCACTAACACACAACGCAAGGAGGCGAGCTTGGCGTGCAGGACGTAACCGTTCCAGTGGCGTCAAATCGATTGAGACATGTTCAGTCACGTTACTGTGGGATGCGCCGACCTCGAGAGAGCATCGGCTTTTTATGACGCTGTGCTTGCGCCACTCGGGCTAATCCGCCGCGCGGTGACTCCGGATGGAGGCCCCGCCTCGGCTTGCTGGGTCCATCCGACGCTCACACTGCCCAGGTTCTATGTCTACTTGCCGCGTGATGGCCTAGCGGCTACGCCGGGCAATGGCAGCATGCTCGCGTTTCATGCCAAAACGCCCGACGTCGTACGCGCGGCCTACACGGCGGGGATTCTAAAGGGCGGCACTGATGAAGGCACTCCGGGTGAGCGACCCTGGTATGGCGAGGGCTACTACGGTGCCTACCTTCGAGACCCTGATGGCAACAAACTTCACATCGTCTATCGCGGCGATCTGGAGCACACATGGTAGACCCATCGACGTTACTGCTGTTTGCGGGGGCGGTGTTGCTGTTGCTGATGTCTCCCGGCCCCAACATGGCCTTCGTGATTGTGCACGGCGCGAGCTACGGGTGGCGTGGCGGCGTCGTTGCTGCATTGGGAATTGGCGCAGCTGACCTCGTATTGACCGCGCTCACCGCCCCCGGTCTCACGGCCACAATAGCGCAGTGGCCACCGTCGTTCGACCTGATCCGCTGGGCCGGTGCGTTCTATCTGCTCTGGATGGCCTGGAAGGCCATACGGGTTACTGCCGGACTTCCACTAAACTCCGCCATTCAGGCCTCACTGATGTCGGTGTTCATACGTGCAATGCTGAACTCTTTGCTCAACCCGAAAGCGCTGCTGTTCTTCATGGTGTTTTTGCCGCAGTTCGTTGTTCGGGGCAGTTCTCCGATCGCACAGCAAATCGTGACGCTGGGCTTGTTGTTGACACTGATCGCGACCATCTTCCACATCACGCTGGGCCTGGTCGGGGGAATCATCCGAAGTTACGCGTCCCACAAAGGCGAGTCCGCGAAGTGGCAGTCGCGGAGCCTGGCATTCGTATTGGTGTTGCTTGCGGTTCGCCTGGCGTTCACGTCGCGGCCGACATGAATTCTGAGTCGGTCAGGATCGGGATTGTCGTCAGCGCCTCTCAGGTCGCGATCCTGATGCTTTACAAGATAGTCCCGCTACCGTTTCCCTAATAACGGGGATGGCCCAGATATCTCTGATTCGAAGCGGGGCTTTCTGCCCGATAAGCTTTCCCTTGTTCCAAGGCTGATGTTTGTATCTAGCAATAGTATTCATGGCTCGTCCTCCACGTTTAGGGAAGACAAGGGTGGATCAGTCACAATGGCTGATAGTCGCTATCCGACCCAAAGCAGCCCTTCGTGCTCGGCAGCAGTCAGTCGATTCTGTTGAAAAAGTCGGTTCTTCCAGACTGCCCGCATACTGACCGCTTACAACGCCTTTTTTGCACGCCGCCACGCGAAATCTGAACCCAGAATCCTCTGCTCAAAGTGAAGATTTCAATCTCAAGCGCGTACTTTTCTGTCGTGGAAACCATGGCCGACTTTTTCAACAGAATCGGCCGATTGCTGCCTGTCACGACCGGCTGAAACCGACCCAATATAGGGATTTTGTTGGTGGCTACTCCCCTTCCGACTTCAGCTAAGGCCCGCATCGCACGCACCTTCGCGTATTTCGAGAGCCCAATCTTGATGCCCACCAGCACAGGCGCGGCAACCACAAACAGCAGCGCAACGGCAAAAAACGCCGTTTCGAAAGCAATCACCGTCGCCTGACCTGACACAACTTTGCCCTGCAGACTCGTCGCTGCCCGCCCGGCGGCGACTTGATCCACGCCCTTCCCCGCCAGCATCGCCCCCGTGGTGGTCAGCCGTTCGATGAGCGCGTTTCCCCCAGGGGTGACGTTGGCGCCGAGGACCGTGCCATTGATGACGACATGATGCTCGATCAGCGACGCACAGCAGTTTGCCGAGGGTCTTGCGCTTGTTCCGCCGCGCCACGACGGCAGGGGTTGCGGGGCCCGAGTCAGCGGCAAGGGCGGCAGAAGCCTGCCACCCGGCTGTCGAACTTTCATGAGTGCGTTGACCGGCTCACTTTTTGATCGGTGTGACGAGTTCCTTTTCGTTGGTGTCGAGGACGAACACTGCCAGCAGGCGTGCAGGCTGGGTGTCGCTGGCGTTGGCGCTGACCAGGTGCACGGAGCCCGGCTCCTCTACGAAGTTTTCGCCGACGGTGTAGATCTTTTCCGGCTGGCCTTTGACGTGGATGCGAAATGAGCCTTCCAGGACGGTTGCATAGATGAAGGCCGTTTTCGGATGGGTGTGGGATGGCGACGCAGCGCCCGGCCCATACTCGACGACCACGCCTTTCATGCTCTTGCCGGGAAGATTGGGAATGGGACGGTCGAATACGACTGTCACCTTGCCGTGGGGCGGCTCAGCGGCGGACGCTGCGCTGATCGAGAGCGCGGCGAAGACGGCGGCCATCAGGATTCGGGTAACCATGGGGTTGCTCCTTCGTGGATAGGGATGTGAGGGTGCGAGCCGTCACCGGCTCGCCGACCGAGCGATCCAGTCTTCGAAGCGGATCGCGCCCAGGCGTGGGTTCTTGCCAGGCACCAGCGATTGATCGTTGAGCACGGCACCGAAGTAACGTGCGTGCACGTCCGGCAAGACCTTGCGGTTGTCCCGGGTCGCCCGCAGAAAACGCCGGGCCAGTTCGTCGATCGGCATGGCTTCCGGTCCGCCGACTTCAACCGTGCCATTGACCGGTGCTGCCAGCACCACATCGACCAGCGCCGCCACCACGTCGTCGGACGCTATCGGCTGGATCAGCGCCGGCGAAACACAATATTCCTCGCCGACGGCGAACGACTGGACGATGCCTTCGACAAACTCGAAGAACTGCGTGGCACGCAGGAGGGAGTAAGGAATGCCGGACGCCTTGATCAAGTTTTCCTGCGCAACCTTGGCCCGGAAATAACCGCTGTCGGGAAGCCGTTCGCTGCCGACGATCGACAGCGCTACGTGATGACGAACCCCGGCGGCCGCTTCGGCAGCCAGCAGGTTACGTGTCGATGTTTCGAAGAAATCGAGTACGGCCTGGTCCTCCCACGACGGCGCGTTCGCCACGTCGACAACGATGTCAGTACCATCCATCGCTGCGGCCAGGCCTTCGCGGGTGATGCTGTTCACGCCCGTGCTGGGGCTGGCGGCGACCACGTCATGGCCGCGCTCGCGAAGGATGTTCACAAGTTTCGATCCGATGAGGCCGGAGCCTCCGATAACTACGATCTTCATGGCTTTTCTCCACTTGTCGACTGCAATCATTGCGTCGGTGTAGAGAGGTTGCGCGCGCGTGCACGGCAAGTCCTTGCAGCAAGCTTGGATTTACCTTCGTGAACGCTTGGATTTGCGTCCAGAGAAGCGGTTATTCGTCCATCCTCACCGTGGACCATGCAGGGGGTTTCGAGCTGACGTATTATCAATCTCAACTAAAATATCGCCAGCGGCCTGGGACACGGAGTTGAAGGCGCTTTGCCAGGGGAAGCCCACTTTGCAATTCGCGTTTGAAGATTTCGTGCTCGATCAAGAGCGCCGGGAATTGACCTTGCGTGGGCAAGCCGTGGCCGTCGGGCCACAGACCTTCGATCTATTGCAGTATCTGGTGAACAACCGCGATTGCGTTGTCAGCAAGGACGACCTGCTCAAGGCCGTGTGGAGCGGCCGGATCGTCTCGGAATCGACGATCACCAGCCACATCAATGCGGTGCGCAAGGCCATCGGCGATACGGGCGAAGAGCAGCGCCTTGTCCGCACGGTTGCCCGCAAGGGTTACCGTTTTGTCGGCGAGGTAGAACAAGCGCGAGCGCCTGGCGAACCAGGCATCGGCGAACACACGCCCTTCACCCCCAATGAACTCCCCCCTGCCGTGCTCACCCTTCCGGACAAGCCCTCCATTACCGTCCTGCCCTTCCAGAATCTGAGCGGCGACCCAGAGCAGGAATACTTCGCCGACGGCGTGGTAGAGGACATCATCGCCGCCCTCTCGCGGATCCGCTGGCTGTTCGTCATCGCGCGCAATTCGAGCTTCACCTACAAGGGTCAGGCGGTGGACATCCAAGGCATCGGTCAGACGCTGGGCGTTCGCTACGTGCTCGAAGGCAGCGTGCGCAAGTGCGGGAACAAGGTGCGCATCACCGGGCAACTCATCGACGCGACAAGTGGTACGCATATCTGGGCGGAACGCTTCGAAGGCCTGCTCGACGACATCTTCGAGCTGCAGGATCAAATCGCCGAAAGCGTCGTCGGTGCAATCGCGCCGCAACTGGAACGGGCAGAAATCGAACGCGCCAAACGCAAACCCACTGAAAGCCTCGACGCCTACGACTATTACCTGAGAGGCATGGCAAAACTGCACAGCGGCACCCGTGAAGCCATCGCGGAGGCGCTGCCGATGTTCTACACGGCCATCGAACTCGATCCGGAATTCGCTTCGGCCTATGGCATGGCCGCCTGGTGCCACTTCTGGCGCAAGCTCAACGGCTGGATGACCGACCGGCCGGCAGAAATTGCCGAAGGCACACGGCTCGCGCGCCTGGCGGTGACACTCGGACGCGATGATGCCGTCGCGTTGACCCGCGGCGGGCATGCGCTCGCTCATCTGGCCGGTGATGTCGATGGCGGCATTGCGCTGCTCGACAGGGCGCGCCTGCTCAATCCCAACCTCGCCCCCGCCTGGTTCCTGGGCGGTATCTTGCGTGCACTGCGCGGCGAAACAGAAGGCGCCATCAAGGACTTGACCCATGCCGTTCGCTTGAGCCCGGTGGACCCCGAAATGTTCAGGATGCAAATCGGAATGTCGCTCGCGTACTTCTTCGCCGGCCGCTTCGATCTCGCTGCACAATGGGCGGAAAAAGCCTTGGGCAACCTGCCCAGTCTGCTGGCCCCGGCGGCTCTGGTGGCAGCCAGCTATGCGCTCAGCGGACGAATGGACAAAGCGAAGCAGGCAATGCAGCACCTGCAAGAGCTGGATCCGTTGTTGCGGGTTTCTAACCTTAGGGATTGGCTGCCTATCCAGCGTGCGGAGGATCTTGCACGGTTTGCGGATGGATTGCGGCGGGCTGGGTTGGCAGAGTGAGCTTGGGATGGCTGACTGTAGGAATATTGGATGTTTTATCGATTCAGGCAGAAAAGCGGTTCGCGTGTTAATCAGAACTGCCAAACCCACGATAACCATGATCGGTAGAGCGCTGCAGATTGCTTCCTAGGGTGGCAACAGGCAGAAATAGGCCAGCATGAAAAAAAATGAAAAAAGTGACTGATTTATTTTTCCATTCAAAAGGGGACGTAAAAATCTGTCCCCATTTTTTCATGAACTCAACGACGATCGTTCCAAACCAGAAGCGACATGTCCGCTCCGCTATTGCAAAGGCACATATATATCGGTCTGCCATTGATCCTGCGGTGTCTCGAGGGAAATGCTTAGATAATCGAAGAACAACGGCTGGTCTCGAAGCTCCTCGCCGCTGGTAGGGAGCCAGTCGCGATAGATCGGATAGATCGATTCGCCGATGTGATCCGTCGAGCCCACGTGACGCACCACGACGCAGCGCCCGCCAGGGATAACTCTCTCGACTACGCCGAAATCATTCGCTGCTACTGCCTCGTGAATCTCGCCGCAGATTGCAAACCGGAACTCTTCGGCCGGAGTCGTATCGGGGTTGCCGGAAGGAATACCAAAGCTGCGACTGGATGCCACCGGCGACTGTCCGCTCTGCATGCGCCACTCGATAAATTTACGCACGCTCTCATTAATGGACCCGGGCGCTCCGCAATGCTCGAGTGCTGCAACCCTGACTTCGTGAAACTCCACAATTCGTATCTGCATGATGATGTTCCTGGAAAAATGAGGGATGGTGAACACCGCACTCCAGACCTGCCAATTCGGTTGCTTCCTGAATGCACTCGGCGTCATACCGAACGCCCGCCTGAACGCCCTGGAAAATGCTTCGGGGCTTTCGAAACCCGCACCGAAAGCGGCGTCCAGCACCGAGTAATTCGCCAGAGAAGACAAGCAATGCGCCGCGCGTCGTAGTCGCATCAGTTGTACATAACGTGAAACTGGCACGCCCACGAACGCGGTGAATTGGCGATGGAAGTGAAACGCCGAAAAGTTCGCGACTTCGCTCAACGTCTTCACGGACAAGTCACCTTCGAGATTGGCGTCGATGTAGGCGAGTACCAGGTCGAAGCGTTTTGTGTAGGCGGCGTTGCTCGGCAAGTCAGGCACTGGATGGAGGCTCCGGGAAATACGGTAGGCAATAGAGTCGACTATACCGGCGTGCCCGCGCCTAGCCGTGTTTGCTCAGGTCGCGATTGAATGGCCTGTTCGACATGGCCGCCTTGGATGCACCGTCTTGAAGGCAAGCGGGCAGTTCATCTGAGCCTCCGATTGTTAAATTCTGTACGCCCGACAGCCAAAAGTGGACTCTGCAACGTAATTGCCTGTGAGATACGTCTCCCTTTCGAGTTTTCACATAGCTTGGGCCAATAACGGACGCTGGATGATGACCGCTTCGCTCCCTGAAGCGCCAAGGAAACTCGAAAGGTATCTGCTGGCACCGTTAGATACGGGTTCAATTTGGTCGCGGCTCAGGTGGACAGGCGTTAGATCTCAAGATCCGCAAAACAGACCGCAAGTCACGAACGGCGTGGTCTGCGAGTCAATTCCGACATGTGTTAACGCCGAGGTTTGAAAACAGCAACCGGACCGTATTTAGCGACCAGGCAAGCCTCCCCACAACGACGAAAACAACCTTTGGTGGGGTGCAAAAACCGCATCCCGTTGCGACGTCGCAACACGTTCGGTCTCCCGCGAAGTAAACGCCCTTACGAGCCGAGGGCAGCCATTCGGACGGCAAGGGGTTTGCCGTGATTCACGGGCTGAAGGACGGTAGAAACGAAAATTCGGGTAAACCGCTGGAGCGCACGCCGCGTAATTTCACACTTTGTTACCGCATACCCCATCTGGGTGCAAAAACCTGCTTTGGTAACAGCCTCGCAGGCTGCCTGACTCCCTACGCTCACCTGCCTGCCAAGCCCTTCCCAGAGCGCTGTACGCGCTTTCTCAAACGTCCAATCCGCGAATTGGCCGGGTGATTGCATATGCTTGTCTGTACAAGTATCTGCGTGTGCATAAGACATTGTGCCACGCAGTACATGCGCTCTTGCGGCACAAGCGCTTTCGATGGTCCTTGGGAATAAAATAATGAAAAAAGTATTTCTCACCCTTTCTGCATTAGCTTTGTGTGTGGCTGCCGGTTCTGCGCTGGCCAAGGAGTACAAGGAGTTGCGTTTTGGCGTCGACCCCTCTTATGCGCCGTTCGAATCCAAGGCCGCCGATGGCAGCCTGGTGGGCTTCGATATCGACTTGGGCAACGCGATCTGCGCTGAGCTGAAGGTCAAGTGCAAATGGGTCGAAAGTGACTTCGACGGCATGATTCCCGGCCTCAAGGCCAACAAGTTCGACGGCGTGATTTCTTCCATGACCGCCACGCCAGCGCGTGAGAAAGTTATCGATTTCTCAAACGAGCTGTTCTCTGGCCCGACCGCGCTGGTCTTCAAGAAAGGCGCGGCCATCGGCACCGATCCGGCCTCCCTCAAGGGCAAGAAAGTCGGCTACGAGCAAGGCACCATCCAGGAAGCCTACGCCAAGGCCGTACTGGACAAGGCCGGGGTACAGACCCTGGCCTACGCCAACCAGGACCAGGTGTACGCTGACCTGATCTCCGGTCGTCTCGACGCTGGGATCCAGGACATGCTGCAAGCCGAACTGGGCTTCCTGAAGTCGCCACCAGGCGCCGACTTCCAAGTCAGCGAGCCGGTCGAAAGCCCGCTACTACCAGCCAAAACCGCCGTGGGTCTCACCAAAGGCAACGCCGAGCTCCAGGCCTTGCTGAACAAAGGTATCAAGGCGCTGCACGACAATGGCACCTATGCGGCCGTCCAGCAGAAGCACTTTGGCGATCTGAATCTCTACAGCGGCAAATAATGACCCTGCGCCCATTTCCGGATGGGCACTTTATTGATTGAGGTAGGGCTGCTCAATGCTAGAAAACCTATTGCAGATTCTTGGGCTGTCAGGCTTTAGCCTTAAGGGTTTCGGCCCGCTGTTGCTGCAAGGCTCGTGGATGACTGTCAAATTATCCTTTCTGTGCTTGCTGGTGAGCGTTGGCCTGGGACTGATCGGCGCCAGCGCCAAGCTTTCGAAATCGGCACTGCTGCGCGTCCCTGCGCAGGCCTACACCACGCTGATTCGCGGCGTGCCGGACCTGGTGCTGATGCTGTTGATCTTCTACAGCCTGCAAACCTGGCTAACCTCGTTTACCGATTTCATGGAATGGGAATACATCGAGATCAACCCGTTCAGTGCTGGGGTCATTACCCTGGGCTTCATCTACGGGGCGTATTTCACCGAAACCTTCCGTGGCGCCATCCTTGCCGTACCGCGAGGGCAGATGGAAGCGGCTACCGCCTACGGCCTGACCCGCGCTCAGCGCTTTCGCTTAGTGGTGTTCCCGCAAATGATGCGTTTTGCCCTGCCGGGCATTGGTAATAACTGGATGGTGATCCTCAAGGCCACCGCGCTGGTGTCGATCATTGGCCTGGCCGATCTGGTCAAAGTGGCCCAGGACGCGGGCAAGAGCTCCTATCAGCTGTTCTTCTTCCTGATGCTGGCCGCCCTGATCTATCTGGTGATAACCACCGTTTCGAACTACGTCTTGCGCCGGATGGAAATCTTCTACGCCGCAGGCACCCGGGAGGCCGTGCGATGATCGAGCTACTGCAGGAATACTGGAAGCCTTTCCTGTTCCAGGACGGCAATCACATCACCGGGCTGGCCATGACCCTCTGGCTGCTCAGTGCTTCGATCTTCTTCGGCTTCGTGATGTCGATCCCGCTGTCGATCGCCCGGGTCTCGACCAATGTCTGGGTGCGCTGGCCGGTGCAGTTCTACACCTATCTGTTTCGGGGTACGCCTCTCTATATTCAGCTGCTGATTTGTTACACCGGTATTTACAGCCTGGCCGCGGTGCGTGCTCAGCCGGTACTGGATGCGTTCTTCCGCGATGCGATGAACTGCACCATCCTGGCCTTCGCCCTGAACACCTGCGCCTACACCACGGAGATCTTCGCTGGGGCCATTCGCAGCATGAACCACGGTGAAGTCGAAGCGGCCAAAGCCTACGGACTGACCGGCTGGAAGCTGTACACCTACGTGATCATGCCGTCCGCCCTGCGTCGCTCGCTGCCTTACTACAGCAACGAAGTGATTCTGATGCTGCACTCGACCACCGTGGCCTTCACCGCGACCATTCCGGACATTCTGAAAGTCGCGCGAGACGCGAACTCGGCGACCTTCCTGACCTTCCAGTCGTTCGGCCTCGCCGCGTTGATCTACCTGGCAGTCACTTTCTCCCTGGTCGGCCTGTTCCGCCTGGCTGAACGCCGTTGGTTGTCTTTCCTCGGCCCGGCTCACTAAATTCAGGATGCTTGTTCATGTACAAACTGACCGTTGAAAACCTGCACAAAAGTTATGGCAACCATGAAGTCCTCAAGGGCGTTTCGCTAAATGCCAAGACCGGCGATGTGATCAGCCTGATCGGCGCCAGTGGTTCGGGCAAGAGCACTTTTCTGCGTTGCATCAACTTCCTGGAAACGCCCAACGACGGCGCCATGAGCCTGGATAACCAGCCGATTCAAATGGTCCATGATCGCCACGGAATGCGCGTGGCCGACGCCAATGAACTGCAACGCATCCGCACTCGCCTGGCGATGGTGTTCCAGCACTTCAACCTGTGGAGCCACATGACCGTACTGGAAAACATCACCATGGCCCCACGCCGGGTGCTGGGCGTCAGCAAGAAGGACGCGGAGGATCGCGCCCGGCGCTACCTGGACAAGGTCGGTTTGCCGGCACGGGTTGCAGATCAATATCCGGCGTTTCTCTCGGGTGGTCAGCAGCAACGGGTCGCCATTGCCCGTGCCCTGAGCATGGAACCGGAGATCATGCTGTTCGACGAGCCGACTTCGGCCCTGGACCCGGAACTGGTGGGCGAAGTGCTCAAGGTGATCCAGGGGCTGGCCGAAGAAGGCCGCACCATGATCATGGTGACCCACGAAATGAGCTTTGCGCGCAAAGTGTCGAACCAGGTGCTGTTCCTGCACCAGGGGCGGGTCGAAGAGCAAGGTGCGCCCGAGGACGTATTGGGCAACCCCAAAAGCGAGCGCCTGCAGCAATTCCTCAGCGGCAGCCTGAAGTAACCGGAGCGCCTTCGAGCGACGGCAGGGACGCTCGAAGGCGCTGGCTCAACCCTCAAAACGCCCACGTTCAACCTGAGCAATCAGTGTTGCCGGCATCCCTGTGATGCCGTAGCCGCTGACGAGCCGCGGCCAACAGACCAGACCGCTTCGCTTCAAAACAAGGAACTCTGTCTGAGCAGCCACCCACTCTGGAACCAAGGTATCCACCAACGCCGCATTGCTTTCTCAATCCGTGGTCAGCGACTCGGGGCGATTTCAGTCTGACGTGGCAGATAGAAATTGGCCGGTAGCGAGTGAAGCTACGAAAGGTAAAGTGGAGCGCATAGCTGAACCTCTGCTGCGCGGGGCAATCAACCGCTTCTAAAACTAAAGAACTGAGAGGTTGGCTATGACGGCGAACGAGGATCTGATTGATTGGAATGGCCGCTGGCGTATCTCTAACAGTGCGGTGTCTTGCAGAGCGCTTCCAACTCGCAAGCCAACGTAGGGAGAGGGGCCTGAGGGAATACCCAGAGGCAAGCCTCAAAAGCCCACGCGTTTTAAGCAGGAGCAATGCGCCGACTGGCTCCGTTAACTGGAAATCAGCAAGCCTTTGAAACGCATCACGTCGACAAGGCAACCCGTCCTATCCCGGCAAACTCAACTTCCACTTGCACCCCGGCCGACGCCCAGTAGATACCGGTCCAGCTACCACTAGCCACCAGGTCACCGGCTCGCAAGGGGCTGCCCAGTGCTGCAGCGTGACGCGCCAGCCATGGCAGCGAACTCAGCGGCTCACCGAATGGATGGCTGCCAACGCCGACGAATTCAGGTTCCCCGGCCACCCGCAACGCCACCTGTTGTCTTGACCAATCCGGCATGTCCCCCAGCGTTTGCGGTGCACCGAGTATCAGCGCGCGGTTGAGTTGCTGGTCAGCCAGTCGAAGCAGTGGCGCGGCCTGATCGCCCTGCAGCCAGCGCGTGCCACACAGTTCGATGCCCGGCATCCACACATCGACCGCCGCACAGGCCATGGCCAGATCAGTGTGCTGGTCGAGGTCGCGCGACAGGCGCACGATCAGTTCTCCCTCGATCCCGAAACCGAAGGCATCGCCCGGCGGAACCTGCCAACCCGACGGGTGTACCGCCATTGCCGGTACCCCGGCGGCGCTGATCAGCCCTCCCGGAGCGCCGCCCAGTTTCCAGGCCGCTGGCGGCCCGGAGGCGAACCAGCCGAGGGCATCCGCTACCTGGTGCTGCACGGCATAGGCTTCGGCTTCGCTAGCCAGTTCCAGGGTTGGCAACGGTTGTTGGCGCCCCTCACGCCAAGCACGAATCAGGGTGGCGGCCACCTGCGCGACCGCACTCACAATGCCAACTCAGTCTTACGTCGGCGCAGTTGCGCGGGCGCCGGGCGCTCGCACGGCAGAAACCGGCCGCGACCCGCCTCACCGCGCGGCTCGCCGTCCCAGACCACCTCACCGCGAGACAAGGTCATGGCCGGCCAGGCGCTCAGCGTCATGCCGGCGTAAGGCGTGTAATCGACGTTGTGGTGCAGCATTTCGTTGCACAGGTGCACCGACTCACCTTCGTTCCAGATCACCAGATCGGCATCAGCACCAATAGCGATGCTGCCCTTGCGCGGATACAACCCATACATCTTGGCGGCATTAGTGGAGGTCAGCGCAACAAAGGTTTGCGGGGTGATGCGCCCACTGCGTACGCCTTCGGACCAGAGCAGTGCCATGCGGGTTTCGACACCGGGAATGCCGTTGGCGATCTGGTCGAACGACACCTCTTCACCGTGGGCCTTCTTGCCATCCGGGCCATCGAAGCGAAAGGGTGCGTGGTCTGACGAGAAAATCTCGAACGAGCCGTTCTCCAGGCCATCCCAGATCACCTGCTGGTTTGCGGCATCGCGCGGCGGCGGGCTGCAGATGCACTTGGCACCTTCGAAGCTGTCGTCACACCCCAGCGAGTCGGCGGTCAGGAACAGGTACTGCGGGCAGGTTTCGGCGTACACCTTCAACCCCTGGCTCTGGGCCCAGCGAATCTGCTCCACGGCCTCGCGACCCGACACGTGCACGATCAGGATCGGCACGTCCACCAGCTCGGCAAGGGCGATGGCACGATGGGTCGCTTCGCGCTCCACCAGCATCGGCCGAGACGCGGCGTGGTAGCGCGGCGCAGTCAGCCCGGCCGCCAGTAGTCGCTCGGTAAGCCAGGCGATGCAATCGCTGTTCTCGGCGTGGAGCATCACCATGGCGCCCTCACGGCGCGCGACCGACAACGTCTCGAGAATCTCCCGGTCGCCCAGCTTCAGCGCATCGTAGGTCATGTAGATCTTGAACGATGTATAGCCTTCAGCAATCAAGGCCGGCAGTTCTTCACACAGCACCTGCGGGGTGGGGTCGGTGACGATCAGGTGAAAGGCATAATCGATCACCGGCTTGTTACCCGCCCGACGATGGTAGTCATCGACGGCAGAGCGCAGGCTTTCGCCCTTCTGCTGGCAGGCGAACGGGATGACGGTGGTGGTGCCGCCGCAGGCCGCCGAGACCGTGCCGCTGAAGAAGTCATCGGCCATCACCGAGCCGTCGCCAGTCGGCTGGTCGAGGTGCACGTGGCTGTCGATGCCACCGGGGGTGACATGCCGGCCTGCCGCGTCGATTTCCTGGTGACCTTGCGGCAGGTCCAGGCCAAGGGAGACGATGCGCCCGTCACGAATACCGATATCGCTGGTGAACGTGTCCGCGGCGGTTACCACGCGGGCGTTGCGAATCACCGTATCAAAAGGTTGCATATCAATCAGGCCTCTTCCAGAAGTAACCGGCCCCAGCCGATCAGGCGGCGCGTGTCTACGCCCTTGGTTTTCAACATGTCCCAGACCACTGTGGTAACGGTGTCGAATACCGGTTTAGTTAACCATCACCTCGTCCAGTGCCTGCTCGAGAGTGCTGACCGTGCGCTCGATATTGCGCAGCTTTTCGAGTCCGAACAGACCGATGCGGAAGGTCTGGAAGTCGGCCGGCTCGTCGCATTGCAACGGCACTCCGGCGGCGATCTGCAGGCCTTGGTCGGCAAATTTCTTGCCGTTCTTGATGTCGGCATCATCGGTGTAGCTCACCACTACGCCGGGGGCCTGAAAACCGGCTGCGGCCACGCTTTTGATGCCTCTGCCGGTCAACATTGCGCGCACCCGGTCGCCCAGCGCCTGTTGTTCGTCGCGGACCTTGTCGAAACCGTAGGCTTGCGTCTCTTTCATCACTTCGTTAAACCGCGCGAGGGAATCGCTGGGCATGGTCGCATGGTAGGCATGTCCGCCCTGTTCGTAGGCCTGCATGATCTGAAGCCACTTTTTCAGGTCGCAGGCGAAGCTGCTGCTTTGCGTCTGCTCGATGCGCTCGAGGGCCAATGCACTGAGCATCACCAGGGCGCAGCAAGGGGAAGCACTCCAGCCTTTCTGCGGTGCGCTGATCAGCAGGTCGACTGCGCATTTGTGCATATCCACCCACAGCGTGCCTGAGGCGATGCAGTCCAGCACGAACAGGCCACCCACCGCATGCACGGCGTCGCCGACGGCCCGCAGGTAGTCGTCGGGCAGGATAATCCCTGATGAGGTTTCAACGTGGGGAGCGAAGACAATCTGTGGCTTCTGCGCCGCAATGGCGGCCAGCACTTCGTCCAGAGGCGGCGGGGCGTAGGCCGCCTGGCGACCAGCCTCGACCGGTCGGGCTTTGAGYACCGTAGTGGCCGCCGGGATGTTGCCCATCTCAAGGATCTGGCTCCAGCGATAACTGAACCAGCCGTTGCGTATCACCAGGCATTGCTGATCGGTGGCAAATTGTCGCGCCACCGCTTCCATGCCGAATGTGCCGCTGCCCGGGACCACCGCAACAGCCTGAGCGTTGTAGACCTGTTTCAGGGTCTTGGAAATGTTCTTCATCACGGCTTGAAATGACTGCGACATGTGGTTGAGCGAGCGGTCGGTGTAGACCACTGAGTACTCGACCAGCCCCTCGGGATCGATACTGGGATATAGCTTTGACATGGGGTGACTCCTTTGGCAGAGATGTCAGTGGGTAGCAAGGACCGAAAACATGGACGCAGGCTGGGTCAATGGTGATGGCTTTACTGTGGACGCCAGCAGCATCAAAGTGGATGCCAGCCGGCTGCGCGCTCACCCTAAACGGCCAACAGCTTCCTGTATCAGAACCGCACGGGCGCTCATCACGTTGATGCCGGCGATTTCGCCGACACCAGCGTGTTCAGTTTAGACAACTCCCCTTCCTCAGGGATTAGTGCTCGAGAGGTGTAGGCCTGCCGTCGTTCGATCCAGCGCCGCAGAGCCAGAAGCAAAGCGCTGACAAAACCATACATGACCGTGACAATAAACGCCGATTGCAGCAGTGATTGTGGGGCGAAGCTGGATATTTGCTGGGACCGGCGCAACAGCTCTTCATAGGGAATGATGTACCCCAGGGACGTATCCTGGACAATCGCCAGAACGCCACTGATCAATGCTGGCAACATGAGTTTCAGCGCCTGTGGCAATACAATCCACATCATCGCCTGGTGTTCGCGCATGCCGATCGATAACGCCGCTTCGTTCTGCCCGCGCCCCAAAGAAAGGATACCGGCACGAACAATCTCTGCCGCCATCGCACTGTGGTGCAGCACCATGCCGAAAATCAGATAACCCAGGGCTGACCAGTTCAACCCGATCGAGGGCAACAGGATGACGGTAAACAGAATCAACAAAAGCAGCGGTACCGCGCGAAAACAACCGATATAGCTGGCAGCCAAGGTGCGCAACCAGAGCCTGGACGATAACCGCGCAAGCGCCAGAGGCAACGCCAGACTGAAGGCCAATACCATGCTGATCACTGCGGCCAGCAAAGTTGCCACCAGGCCGTCAAACAGAAAGCGCAGTGTTCCCGGATGCAGGAAGATTTCCCATCGCTTGGCATCGAACTGACCACTGGCATCGAGCCGATGACCCACCGCCATCAGGCAACCCAACAGCAGTAACACGCCGATTACCGAAATCAGCCGGTTACGCCTTCTGGCAATCGGACCAGGCGGTTCGTAAAGCAAGTTGTCAGCGCTCATCGCAACACCGCCATTTTTTGCTCCAGAAAGCGAAAGAACCAACCGGCTGGCAGGGTCAGCAGAAAATAGGCACCCATGGCGCCGAGGAAGGTCGGCACGGCCAGGGCTGTGTCGAAGTTGATCTTCTGCGCGGTATAGGTGATGTCCGCGACACCAATCGCAGCCCCAATGGCCGACGCCTTGATTTGAATGATGAACAGATTGCCCAAAGGTCCAACGACCGACTGCACGGCTTGTGGCAACACCACTTCGCCCAGGATCTGGTCGAAGCGCATCCCGATGCTGCGTGCGGCTTCAATCTGGCCAATCGACACAGTGTTGATACCCGCCCGCACGACTTCACAGATCCAGGCCGCGCTATACAGTCCCAGGACCAGGACCGTGGAAGTGAACAGCGAATAGATGAAGCCCAGCTTCGGCAGTCCAAAGGTGAACAGCAGCAACAGCGCCAGAAGCGGCATCATCCGCATGAGTTCTACGTAACTGCTGGCAAACCAGCGAAAGGGTGGCCATGGGCTCACCCTCATGATTGCCAGAAGCAGCCCGAGAACGATCGCAATGGCGAAGGACAGCAGGGTCAGCTCGACGCTGACCGCGATGCCCCCCAGAAAGCGTTCGATATAAGACATCAGGTTCGCCTCTGCGGAGCTCTTACTGTTCGATCACTGGCACCTGCGGTGCGCCCAGCCCGGCTTCAAGATCCTTGCCGTACATTTCTTGCCACTTGCCACTCTGGATAGCCGCCCCCAACTGATTGCTGATCCAGCTACGCCAAACCTTGTCTTCCTTGGCCACGGCGATGCCGTAGGGCTCTTCAGTGAACGGAGTGCCAACCACCCGCAGCTTGCCGGGCTGGCGAAGTGACTCACCGACCAACGTGGCGCCATCGTCGACATAGGCGTCGAAACGTTTGTCTATCAGACCCTCTACACAAGCGGAGGCATCGCTGAAAGTCACGATCTTGGCACTAGGCGCCAATGGTTTGAGATTGCGCTCTACGGTCGTCCCGCTTAGTACGCAGACAGTCTTGTTGTCGAGGTCAGCGGTTTTGTTGATCGAATGATCGTCGATTCTTACCAGAGAGTCCTGTCCGGCGAGGTAATACGGGCCCGCAAAGCCTATGACCTGCTTGCGTTCGTCGGTCACTGTCATGGTGGCGATGACCAAGTCGACGCGTTTGTTCTCGACCAGAGGAATGCGGTTTTCCGGTGTGGTGCTGACCCACTCGATGTTGTCTTCGGAGCCTGTAAGCTGTTTAGCCAGCATCCTGGCCAGATCAGCTTCGAAGCCTTCAACGTCTCCAGTCATGGGATTTCGGGACGAGAACATCAGCGTATTCAATGAGGTGCCAACAACCAGCTTTCCGCGCTGGTGAATTTTCGCCATCGTCGAATCTGCGGGGAACTGATCGACTGTGGTCGCCGACGCTAACGTGRCGAACATGCAGGAAGCCAGAAGGGAGACGCTGAATGAAACGAACCGGTTTGAGCGCATGGTTGATCTCTCTTTTTATTGTGTTTTCAGATGAGTTGATTAATGAGCCAGAATCTTGGAAAGAAACTCCCGGGCACGCTCTGAGCGGGGGGCGCTGAAGAAGGTTTCCGGTGGAGCACTCTCAACAATCCGGCCGGCGTCCATGAAAATAATCCTGTCGGCAGCGGAGCGAGCGAACCCCATTTCATGGGTGACTACTACCATGGTCATGCCTGTGCGGGCCAAATCGACCATGACCTTCAGAACCTCGTTGACCATTTCCGGATCAAGTGCCGAGGTCGGTTCATCGAACAACATCACGCTGGGCTTCATCGCCAGCGATCGAGCCAGCGCAACGCGTTGTTGTTGGCCACCCGACAGCTCCGCGGGATAAGCCTTCCCCTTGTGTGCCAGACCGACTTGTTCGAGCTGTTGCATTGCCCACGCGTCGGCGTCCTGACGTTTCATTCCAAGGACCTTTCGGGGGCCCATGGCAACATTCTGCAGCGCGCTCCGATGTGCAAACAGATTGAAACTCTGGAAAACCATGCCGACCTTGGCACGCATTTTCGCCAGTGCCCCGCCCTCTTCAGGCAGGCGTTCGCCGTGCAAAAAAATCTCACCACTGGTGATGGTTTCCAGGCGATTGATGCAGCGACACAAGGTCGATTTACCAGAGCCCGAAGGACCGATAATCACGACCACTTCACCTGGCTGAACCTCAAGATCAACATCAAACAGTACTTGCTGACTGGCAAAGAACTTATTGACCGCGCGTAGTGAGATGGCCGGGGTTTGCTGGTTTTGCGCGTGAGTCGATAGCATGGTTTCTGATCTGCGTTGGAGGTCTGATGTATGCCCTGCAGGCACCCGTACTAGACAAACTTCAATTGCACCGTAGCCTTCAACTGGCCTACCGGCGCGCCGTTGCAATTGTTCAATGCCGGATCTGCCCAGGGCGCCAACAACGGGCTTTCGCTTCCCTGCTCCAGCACTCCCAGTTGCTTGAGTACGGCAATGGTGATGGCGAACACGGCAGGGAAATCGCCATCGCTGACTTTCACCGCCACACCCAACCCTCGACTACGGATACCTACCGTCTGCACACCATCGGCACCGGTTTTCGCGACCCAGTCGCCATTTGATGCAAGCGTGATCCCCAGATCGGATCGGCCGGTACCGGAGACCATTTGCGGATTGCGCCGCATGGCGTCAAACAGACGTTGCAATACCGCGCTGAGGCTGGCGTCGGAACCGGCATCACCGCTGGCCAGTCGCGCCCACAGCAACGCAAGTCGTGACAGAGGCATCCCGAGGTTTGGCGCGTTACAGCCATCAGTGCCCGCCCAAAACTGATTTTCCGGAACACCGCTCAGCGATGCGACGACACGCTGGATGTCACGTTGCAAGGGATGGTCCGGTGCCAGGTAGGAATCACTGGCTAACCCGTGAAGGCGGCAATAGGCAAGAAACCCGGTGTGCTTCCCGGAGCAGTTGTGGTGGCGTTGATCGAAGTGGAAGCCGGCCGGCGGCAGATTGCCCGCGCTATAGAAGTCCGGTAAATGGCAGCCGCACCCCAGGTCAGTCACTTCGTGCCGGATTTTCGCCAACATGCTGCTCACGGCATTCACGTGCGATGCTTCCCCGGAGTGACTGGCACACATGACGGCGACTTGATCATCGGAGAACCCAAAGTGTTCGACACCGCCATCACGCACGAAAGGAACGGCCTGGAACGGTTTGAGCGTTGAACGGGAAAACATCATCGCTCCCGGATCGCCCGCATAGGCCAACAAAGCCCCTTCGGTATCAACAACAGCTACTGATCCCCAGTGAATCCGCTCCACATGCTGGTTTCGAGTAGCAACAGCCAATGGAACATGTGCAGGAAAATCCATAATGATCTCGATACTCCAATGAGCTCCGGAGATGAACGATTCTCTCGTGTGAATACGTTCCCGGAAGTTATGAACGGTGTGCGCACTTCAATCGAAATGAGTCTATATACTGGCGAAAATGGATGGAACATCGTCCGATAGAATTCGGTTTTGCAACCAGCGCAAAGGCAACTCTGAAAATGATTAATGAAATTGCACGTATTGATCACTTGGCTGTAATGAGGGCACTGGTCAAAGTAGTGGAGTTGGGCACCTTCTCCGCGGCAGCCCGAGAACTGCATGTCTCCCCTTCGACATTGACCCGAATGATTACAACGCTGGAAAAGTCGCTGAACACAATCCTTCTTCATCGCACAACACACATCGTCGCCCTCACCGAGGCCGGGCAGATTTATCACGCCCGCGCGCTGTCGATGATTGCGGATCTTGACGACACGTTACGTGTCGTCAGTGACCTCAATCTTGCACCAAGCGGCCCGCTGAAACTGACTTCGCCCGTGGCTTTCGGCAGGCGCTTCCTTGCACCGCTGATCGCGCCTTTTTTACAGATGTACCCCGGTATCCAGATGGATTTGCGTCTGACCGACAACCACAACGATATGATCTTAGGAGGCTTTGACCTGGATATTCATGAGGGCGAGAATCATCTTGAGAACTTGATCGCCTATCCTATATCCCGCAACGATTCGCTACTGTGCGCAACGCCAGATTATCTTGCGCGCTGCGGTCATCCCCAAACACCTGCCGAACTCAGCCAGCACAATTGCCTCATCTACCTGCACCCCGACAGCGACCCGCATTGGTACTTCACCAAAGATGACGTGAAACATTCGATTTTCCCAAAAGGCAATCTTCAGTCGGACAATTCGGAATTACTGCTCGAAGCGGTTTGTGGTGGACTGGGCATTGCCGAGTTTGAAATCTGGCTGGTGCGAGACCTCCTCTTGAGTGGCGAATTACAAATTGTTCTTGCGCACTATCGTTTTGTTAACTCGCTGACAGGGAGACAGATTTATATGGCTTATCTTCCCAACAGACGCTATTCCACAAAAGTTCGAGTATTACGCGATTTTCTCGAAACCCGGCTCAAAGGCATTGGTGAACTTCCCCCTGAACTCTTTCAACACAATGAGGAATAGCGCGTCTCAATTTTTTAATCCGGCGTGATTGCCACGCCATCAAGTTCGTTCAAGCCAGGCACGGGCGATTTCTTCGCGCGTAGCAAACCAGACACCGCCGTGTTGTTTTGCGTACTCGATGAATTGCTTGATCGCCCTGACCCGCCCGGGACGGCCCACCATACGTGGGTGCAGTCCAATCGACATCATGCGTGGTCCTTCAGCCGACTCCTCATAAAGGACCTCAAAGCTTTCTTTCATGTACTCGAAAAAGTCCGATGCCTGCGAAAGCCCCGGCGAGTTCCAGTAGCGGAAATCGTTCACGTCGGCGGTGTAAGGCACCACGAGGTGACGCTTGCCCTCGACGTCGACAAAGTAGGGAACGTCGTCGTTGTAGGCATCGGAATCGTAGAGAAAACCGCCCTCCTCAGCGACCAGCCGACGGGTGTTGACGCTGGCGCCATACCGGCAATACCAGCCAACGGGACGCTTGCCGCAGGTGCGTTCGAATGACTCGATTGCCAGGCGCATGTGTTCACGCTCCTGCTCTTCAGTCAGGCGAAACACTTCCTCCCAGCGATAACCGTGACTGCAAATCTCATGGCCACCCGCGACGGCGGCGCGAGCCACATCAGGGTTCTGCTCAAAGGCCACTGCGCAAGCATGAAAAGTCGCACGAACCGATTGCTGATCGAGAATATCCAGGATTCGCCAGATCCCGACGCGAGAGCCGTACTCGTACATCGATTCCATCGCCAGATTGCGTGTGCCGTCGGGTATTGAATAGCTGCCCCATTCGGTCATGGATTCCTGGTCCGGGTCGCCCATGGCGAGCGAGCGTTCGGAACCTTCTTCGTAGTTGATCACCAGGCTGATGGCCAAACGTGCGCCATTCGGCCAGGTGCCTTGCGGGCGTTGTCTTCCGTAACCCACTAAATCGCGTGCAGGTGAAACCATCGGGATATTCTCCTGAAGTGACTGGTTAAATAAGTACGTGGTGAAAGTCGCGACTTAGCAGTCGATATCTTTCAGCCGGTCGTGGCTAAAGGTGGTGTCCGATTGCCACTCGCTGAAGGCCAGCCCCATGGCCAGGGTTTGCGCAATACAGAACGAAGCGGTGAGCGAGCGAAATCCCAGTAATTCGGCGTCATTGACCTCAATCACCGTATCGGCCATCTGCCCGATAGGGCTCAGAACACTGTCAGTGATCGCTACCAGCGTCACGCCTGCTTCCCGCGCCTGACGACACGCCTCAACGGTGTCATGGGCGTACGGTGGAAAGCTGACGGCTATCAGCAAATCATCATCGGCAATGGCGCTGACCTGCTCCGGCAACGTGCCGCCAGCACCGCTGATGTGCACGGTTCGCCGGCCCACACGACTCAACGCGTAGCTCAGATACGCCGCCACCGGAAAGGCACGGCGCATACCGATGACGAAGGTAGTGCGCGCGACTTGCAGATGGGCGATGGCGGCTTCGATATTGGCCTGCTCGCCGCCTTCGGCCAGGTGTTCCAAAGAAACGATATTGGCCTGGCTGAACTCACGCAGAATTCCGCCGACGTCACTCGGGTCCTCCAGCAACGTCTCACCGCCGTAGTGCCGAATACGCTCGCTGTGGGTGTCGGCAGCCTGTTGCAACGGTGCGCGGAAAAGCCGCTGCAAATCCTTGAAACCTGCAAAGCCAAGCGCCTGAGCCAGCCGAATATAAGCGGAAGGCGCGATGCTAGAGCGCTTACCCAGTTCGGCTACCGTATTGAGTGCGATTTCATGCGGGTTGTCGATCAGGAATCGGGCAGCATCGCGCAGACGACCGGTCAGTTGTTCGTGCTGGGCCGCTATACAGTCACGCAGCTCTGCAAGGGTTTCAGGTAAGGCCATAATGAAGGCTCGTAAAATTAGAGGTGTGTACGCCCGTCAACGCAACGCATTGATTGCTTGATCCAGCGCAGTGATGAGGCGGTCGACTTCTTCCAGCGTGTTGTAATGCGCCAACGACACCCGCACTACCCCGCCAAACTGGTCAAGCCCAAGGGCTTCGATAAGTCGCCGTGCATAGAAGTCACCAAAACGAATGCCGATCCGATGCTCATCGACCCTACGCACAACAGCCTCTGACTGAACGCCCTCAACCACGAAACTGATCGTTGGCACTCGATTGCTGGTATTCGCTTTGCCAATGATCCGAACGCCCTCGCGCTGGCGCAAAAATGCCAGCAGACGCTCGGCGAGCAAATCCTCCTGCACCTCGAAGGCATCGAACGCAGCCTGCATGCACTTGCGCTCGCTACCTTGCGCGCCAAGCCGGGTGCTGATGTCGAGCAAATAGTCGGTAATGCCGATGCAACCGAATGACAACTCGTAGTTGACGTTGCCCGGTTGCAATTTGTAAGGCACCACATCCTGACCGATAAAGAAGTGGTTAAGACTCGGCAATTCCAGCAACAGATAGCGGCGTCCCCAGAGTACGGCAAAGTGCGGGCCGAACGTTTTATAGAAGCTATAGACGTAGAAATCGGCGCCGCTGGCCTGAACATCCACCAGACGGTGTGGTGCATAAGCGACGGCGTCCACGCACAGCTTGGCGCCCACCGCATGGACACGCCGCGCAACCTCGGCGACTGGATTGACCGAGCCGAGAATATTCGAGGTGTGGGTCATGGCCACATAACGGGTTTTGCCATTGAGCAAGACCTGCAGGTCATCCAGCTCCAGCTCACAGCTGTCGCGGTTGACCTGCCATACGCGCAAGGTCGCGCCACGGTCTTCGCAAAGCTTGACCCATGGGCCGATGTTGGCCTCGTGATCGCAATTGGTGACGATGATTTCATCGCCCTGGACAATTGACGGTGCGATGGCGCGACACAGTATTTGCAGCAAGTGGGTGGTCGAGCCGCCCATGATGACTTCTTCGGGATGCTCGGCGTTGATCAACTGCATGACAGAGTGACGTGCCTGCATCACTCGCTCGCCAGCGTCGACGGAAGGTTGATAGGAAGCGCCCAGTTGCACGCTGCTGTTGAGCAGGTAATCAGTGACCCGGTCAGCGACGGCACTCAGCACCATCGAACCACCGGCGTTATCCATGTAGGCGTATCCACCGGCCAGACCTGGAAATTGCTTGCGAACGTAATCGATATCGAGAGGATTCACTCTACTTTCTCCAGCCTGATTCAGTGGTGCAAGATAGCCTGCAGGAACGCTTGCGTGCGGGGTTCCTGAGGTGCGGTAAAAAAGGGTTCCGGGATGTTCTGCTCAACAATGCGTCCGCTTTCCATGAAGATCACCCGATCGGCGACCCGACGGGCAAAGCCCATTTCATGAGTGACCACGACCATCGTGACGCCGGACCGAGCAAGGTTTTGCATGACATCGAGTACCTCGCCAACCATTTCCGGATCCAGCGCGGAAGTCGGTTCGTCGAACAGAATCGCGCGAGGTTCCATGGCCATGGTGCGGGCGATGGCAACCCGTTGTTGCTGGCCGCCGGACAATTGGCTCGGGTATTTGTGGGCGTGATCGCCCATGCCGACCTTCACTAATAGTTCCTTGGCTCTGGCATGCGCATCACGCCGACTCAGGCCGCGCACCCGGATCGGCGCCAACGACACATTGTCGAGAACAGTGAGGTGCGGATAGAGGTTGAAGCTCTGAAACACCATACCTACTTCACTACGGATGGCGCTCAGTCGCGGACCGTTTTCAACCCGCTCGCCCCCCACGCGAATATCGCCCTGCTGGTAGTCTTCAAGCAGATTGATGCAGCGAATCAAGGTCGATTTCCCCGAACCGGACGGGCCAAGAATGACCACCACTTCACCCTCTTCAACCTGCAAATTGATATTGCTTAACGCCTTGAAGCTGCCGTAGTACTTGTCGAGATTTTCGATGTCGATCAACGTACTCATGCGGTTTTTCCTCCAGAGGCGTTACGACGCTCAACCCAGCTGACCATTTGTACCAGCGGCAACAGCAGCAACAGATACAGCAAGGCAGCCCCTACCAGCGGTGTCGGGTTAGCAGCCAGTGCCTGCGCCTGGGTTGCCTGCTTCAGCAAGTCAGGCATGGCGACGACTGAAGCGAGCGCCGTGTCTTTCATCACGTTGATGCAATTGCTGGTCATGGGTGGCATCACGATGCGGATGGCCTGTGGCAACACGACGTCGCGCATGGTGTTGAAAAAACTCATGCCCTGAGAAGCCGAAGCTTCGAACTGACCACGGGGAATGGCTTCGATGCCCGAACGAAAAATCTCTGCGCTGTAAGCGCATGAGACCAGCGAGAGCGCACTGGCAGCGGCCGCAAAAGACGACAGTCGAATGCCGACAAAAGGCAGCGCGTAATAGATGAGTACCAGTAAAACCAGCAGTGGAATAGAGCGCATGATATCGATGTAGATACGTGCAAGCGCTCGAACAGGTGCGTAGGAGTACAACCGCAGCAATGCCAGCAAAAGCCCGCCCACCAGGCCCAGGGCAATGCTCACCACCCCAAGCAAAATGGTCACGCCCAAACCGCGCATCATCAGCGGAAGCGAATCGACGAGCACGTTCCAGTTGAAGAATGTCTGCAAAAGATCCATGGGATACCTCGGTCAATACAAGTGGCGAACAGGCGTCGCCACTTACATGCATCAGCAGCAGGGCTTACTTGAGGACGGCGGTCACTTTCAGGGTGCTCGAGTCTTTATCGGCTTCAGCGCCGAACCACTCTTTGTGGATTTTCCCTAAGGTGCCGTCTTCTTTCATCTTGCTGATGATGTCGTTGACCTGATCGCTCATCGCCCAGCCTTTGGCGTGCATCAGCGAGTAGCGTTCACCGGTGGGAATACGCGCCACGATGGAATATTGCGGTTTGTCCTTGATGTAGTAGAGCACCGCAGGAATGTCGCTGACGTAGCCATCGATTCGTCCGGAAGCCAGATCGAGCATGGCCGGCGATAGCCCTTCATAGCGCGAGACATCGGCGAACTTGTACTCGTCCTTGTGTTGGCCGATCCACATGTCGCCGGTAGAGCCAGTGTCGACACCAACCACTTTGTCGTTCATGTCGGCCAGGCTTTTGACCTTGGAAGTGGTCAGTGCGGTGAGCGACTGGTCGCTGTCGAAGTAAGGCTGCGCAAAGGCTACCGACTCCAGACGTTTCGGAGTGATAGTGATTGATGAGATAGCGATTTCAACACGTTTGGATTGCACGGCACTGAACAGGCCGTTGAAGGGAATATTGACGAACTCGACGCTTTTTCCGGCGCGTTTGGCCACTTCTTTTACAACATCGACTTCGAAGCCGACAAATTCACCTTTGGCGTCCTGAAACTCCCAGGGCACGTTGCCAACGTTAGCACCTACGGTCCAGTCAGCGGACCAGGCTGGTAGAGAAACTGCGGCCGTCATGAACAATCCCAACATCACTTTCGTTTTCATGTTTGCTCCCGATTGTTTGTTTTTTTAGGTGCTAACAGCGGTTGATCTCGTACAACGTGGGACCGAGAGTAAATCAATGAATTATTTATTTCAACACCACTTGTCCGTGAATTTTTTACTCCGTAGCCATCTTTAGTTTTCCTTAAGCGTCACGTCCAAAGGGCTGGTTACGGTCAGAACCGACCAAGGTGGCCGCGCGCAGCAGACTTCGCGGCAGGCAGAAAACGGCAAATTGCGGTCGCTCAACTGCTTCACCCTCGCTTAAGGACTAGCCGAGTGATATACCGCGGTTGGGTCTAATGCATGACAAAAAACAGGCAGTCTCATGATGCGATTCTCAATTTATAGCGGATTGGTTTTGGTGGGCTACTCGGCGCTCGATTACGGAGATCCCCCGATGGGCGTTGCTTTCGGCCAATTCGAACCTGCCGATGAGTACGCAGCTATCCAGAACCAGTGCTCCACGAACCATCACGACCAGACCGTTCTGGATCTTTCTGTTCAGACCGAAGCGGGTCTGGTCATTCCATGTGCGGGTTTGGCCATCCTGGATTACTCCGAAGAGCTCCCGCCGCCGTGCATCGAAGTGAACATTTTCGGCATTCCACATCCGCTCTATGGCGAGCTGTTTCCTAAGCAGGTCACCCTGTATGAGCGTCAATTCAGCTAATCGGAATGTCCCGCCGATGTCCGCTTTGGGTCGTTCTGCCGGTCGTAACCATGAAACATGGCGACTGTCTGCACATGTCAGAAACTGCCGAGATTCAGCCCGCGTGTCCAACCACCACTCGACCAGCCTCCCCTAAAAGCATGTCAGACATTTCCTCGATTTCTGGAAGGCGTTCACGCGTTTAACGGCGTCTGTTTAAAGACATCCGAAGTTACTTCCCGAAGGCTACAAAACCTTGCGCCGTTACCTACGGCTAAGCCAGAATCCGCCGGCTTGTGCGTCGATGGCTCGGGTTTTATCGTTTCCCGGTCGCTGAAAAACAGCGATCGGGTTTGGTAGCCCGTCTTTCACATGTCGCATAACGTCACCTTTTACAGATGCTTTTTCGGCATTCGTTTTTATGGTGGCCATGCGCAGGGCGCCCTCGGGCGCGCCGGATTTTCCATGTGGGCCGGTCTACCAACCTTCGTATGGCCACCACCTTTCGTTTGGTAGCGAAGGTGATGGCTCCGATAATCCCATATGGAGTTTCATCTATGTTCAAGGTAACGCCCAATCCACCAGACACCGAATCGCTAGACACCGATTCACCCGACACCGACCCAGCCTCCCCCTACTCATCCCTCGATTCCAAAAAACTCCACGCCGCCGCCGAGCGTGCCCTCGATTTCTACCTCAACCCGGCGGCACTCATGAACGACACCCCACGCAAACCCAGCACCATTTATATGATTGCCCCGGATGTCGACCATGAAACCCTGCTGGTTCAAACCTGCGAGAACCTGGCATCGGCCAGTGTCATGGCCAGCAACGTGGCGGCGTTGTTAGACGGCACCCACCGCAGTACCGTGCTGGCGCTGCAGCAGGTCATCATGCTGGGGGAATTGGCGGTGAATCGAATGCTCGATAACTTCGTTCCGCCCAAGTAAGCACTCGCGCGTTAGCGAGGGGCTTGCCCTCCTCGCTAACGCGCGGATTTGTATCAATCTGTAGATTCTGCCGTGATCTTACACAGCGATACACAACGGCCGGTTCACGACACACAGGCACTACATGAGGGTGTAACAGTCGCCACGTCGCCAGGAGGTCCATGACCCTGCGACCTGAACGATGAAGCCATCAAACCCTCAGCAGGAACCTGCCATGATCAATCAAATCGAGACTGTGCTTTACACCGGCAAGACCCATACCATTGGCGGCCGCGACGGTCAGTCCAAGAGTTCGGATGGACGCCTGGACATTAAGCTGTCCCCGCCCGGTTCGTCTGGCAGCGGCACCAATCCGGAACAACTGCTGGCAGCGGGTTGGTCGGCCTGTTTCATCGGTGCGATGGGTAAGGCGGCAGTCGCGCTGAAGGTGACCCTGCCGAGCAACGTGGCCGTGGATACCGAGATCGACCTGGGCAAAACCGAGAACGCGTTTTTCCTCCAGGCACGTCTGAATGTCAGCCTGCCAGGCCTGGACCCAGCCGTCGCTCGTGCGGTGGTGGACGCGGCCCACCAGACCTGCCCGTATTCCAAGGCAACCCGCGGCAACATCGATGTCGAGATCAATCTGATTTGATCGCAACCCCTCGGCCAGCCTGCCTTTGGTGGCAGGTTGTGCCGATATTAGCTTTCCATCCTGTGACGCTTTTCCCAGGATGAAATCGGTCTAAAAAGCGCCCTTTACACAGCAGATGCTTTGCTATGCTCACTTATGTAGGTGAAGACGCAGACTGATGCGCAAGCGGATAGCAAGGAGACGTGGGGCACGTCCCGAAGGGTACACGGTTAGAAAGATCTCCGCGCTGAGATCCAGCCCTTACGCCGTGTGAAGCAGAAGTACATAACACTGTTCTGTCAGAGTCCTGATAAACCTTGTAAGCCAGAAACCAGCACTGGCCACCTACTCGAATTCCAAGCCCGCCTCGTGCGGGCTTTTTCGTTTCCGCCATTTACAAAACACCGTCCTCTCCACACCTGCGCACCACTCGTCGCCGAGGCCCCCTTCTCCCCCTTGACACTCATTGGGGTCTGTAGGATTATTATTACATCGCATACGACATAACCGCATGCGACCAACAATCAAACTGTAGAGGATTCACCCCATGAGCAAAATCGAAAAAGTCCTGGCCTCCGGCAAAACCCACACCACCTTGAGCGCTGTTGGTTTTACCTCGCGCGGTCATAACGGCAACCTCGATATCCAGCTGTCAYCGCCAGGCAGCACCGCGCCTGCACACGTGTTCGAAGCCACCCAGCCGCACCCAAAAGCCGAGCAACTGTTCGCCGGTGCATGGTCGGCCTGCTACATCGCTGCTGTCGGCCTCGCCGCCAAGCAAAACAAAGTCGAACTGCCGTCCGACGTGTCGGTGGATATCGAAGTCGACCTCGGTCAAACCGGTAACGCCTACTTCCTGCAAGCCCGCCTGACACTGCGCGCACCCGGTCTGGATCACGCTGTTGCGACCAAACTGGCCCATGAAGCGGACCAGATCTGCCCGTATTCGAAAGCGACTCGCGGCAACATCGACGTGGCCATCAACGTCCTCACGGCTTGAAGATCGGCCTTATAAACGCCCCATATATATCGCATGCGACCAACACGCATGCGAAACAAACCGAACACATTCAAGAGAATCCTCATGAGCAAAATTGAAAAAGTCCTGGTCACCGGCAAAACCCACACCACCGCCAGCAGCACCGGCCACACGTCGCGCGGCCATAACGGCAGCCTCGACATTGCACTCTCGTCGCCCGGCAACACCGCACCTGTACACGTGTTCGCCGCGACCCAGCCGCACCCGACCGCCGAGCAACTGTTCGCCGGCGCATGGTCGGCCTGCTACACCGCCGCTGTCGGGCTGGTGGCCAATGACATGAACGTGGTGCTGCCAGGGGATTTGTCCGTCGACATCGAAGTCGATGTCGGTCAGACCGGTCAGGACTATTTCCTCCAGGCGCGATTGACGCTGCGCGTGCCTGGCCTTGCGGACGACATTGCACGGACACTGGCGCACACTGCCGATCAAATCTGCCCGTATTCCAAAGCAACGCGCGGCAACATTGATGTGGACCTCAAGGTCCTGACGGCGTAAGAACCTGATCCAACTGGCTACTACTGAGGAGTGAGCACGATGACCACGCAAACCGAAACCGCCATCCTGGCCGGCGGCTGCTTCTGGGGCATGCAGGACCTGATCAGAAAAATACCCGGCATCCTGTCTACCCGCGTGGGCTACTCGGGCGGTGATGTGGCCAATGCCACTTACCGCAACCACGGCACCCATGCGGAAGCGATCGAGATTGTCTTCAATCCGCAGGTGATCAGCTATCGCCAGATCCTGGAGTTTTTCTTCCAGATTCACGATCCCTCGACGACGAATCGTCAGGGCAACGATGTTGGGCTCAGCTACCGTTCGGCGATCTTCTATCTCAGTGAGGAGCAACGCGACGTCGCCGAAGACACTGCGGCCGACGTCGATGCCTCAGGTCTGTGGCCTGGCAAAGTGGTGACGGAGATCGTTCCCGCTGGTCCGTTCTGGCAAGCCGAGCCGGAGCATCAGGATTACCTTGAAAAAGTGCCCAATGGTTACACCTGCCATTTCATTCGGCCGAACTGGAAACTGCCTAAACGTGCACTCTGAATCAATGACTTGGGTCCCGGCAACGGGACCCAACGTTCATCAGGTATTGGTCTTCAACTTGGTCCACAACCGGATACTCAACCGTGCAATGGCAGCCGGTAGTTCTTCTACGGTGAACAGTTTATCCAGCACACTTTTTGGCGGGTAAATCGCCAGGTCCTGCTTCACGGCCGGCACGACGTACGCATCAGCCGCACTGTTAGGGTTGGCGTAATGGATGCTGTTGCTGATGTTGGCAATCACTTGCGGCGTCAGCAGGTAGTTCATGTAGGTGTAGCCGTTCTTCTCGTGAGGCGCGCTCTTGGGCATGACCACCATGTCGAACCACAGCGTCGAACCTTCGTCGGGAATCGAGTAAGCGATGTCGATGCCGTTGTTGGCTTCCTTGGCACTCGCGGCGGCTTGCACAACGTCGCCATTGAACCCGATCACCGCGCAGACATTGCCGTTAGCCAGGTCGCTGATGTACTTGGAGGCATGGAAGTACTGCACGTAGGGCCTGATTTTGAATAACGCCTGCTCGGCTTTTTTGTAGTCCGCCGGTTCGTGACTGTGCGGTGGCAGGCCGAGGTAATTGAGGGTGATTGGCAGGACTTGCGTCGGGTTATCGATAATCGCCACCCCACATGCACTCAACTTTTTGATGTTGTCTTCATCAAAAAACATTTTCCAGGAGTGGGTGATGTCGGTGTTGCCGAAGATCGCCTTGATCTTCTCGACGTTGTAGCCAATACCCGCCGTGCCCCACATGTACGGATAGCCGTACTGGTTGCCCGGGTCGTTGACCTCGAGTTTTTTCATCAACGCCGGATCGAGGTTCTTCCAGTTGGGCAGCTGGCTCTTGTCGAGCTTCTGGATCGCCCCGGCCTTGATCAAGCGGGAGAGAAAGTGGTTCGACGGGCTGACTACGTCATAACCGGTGTTGCCGGTCATCAACTTCGATTCCAGGACTTCGTTGCTGTCGTGAATATCGTAAGTGGCCTTGATCCCGGTTTCCTTGGTGAAGTTGACCAGGGTGTCATCGGCAATGTAGCCATTCCAGTTGGAAATGTTGACCTGTTCTTCGGCATAGCTGACTGCCGACACCGTCGAGAGCAAGACCATCAGGGAAATCGTGTTAACGCGCATGTTCAATCACCTTTTTGTTCTTTTGTGATAACCGGGTTTCTAGAATTCTGTCTTTGCCCGAATGGCCTCTACGCGCATCCGAAGCATGGCACCGATGTCGAGCAACGGTCGCGGCGGCAGCCAGCCCGGCTGTGCGCGCTGCATCACCGAATCGAGCATTGGCGAGTCAATGCCTGAGGCCAGTTCCGCGAGCAACCGCCCCCACAACGTGCCGCGCGCCACGCCGGAACCGTTGCAGCCGGCCACGGCGTACACGCCCTCTTGCACCTGCGAAAAATACGGCTGCCCGGAGCGCGAGGCGCTCAGGTGTCCGGTCCAGGTGTATTGGATGTCTTGCTCGCCCAGCCAAGGGAAACGCCGTTGCAAGCCGAGCACATGGTGCTGGCGACGGATCGACAGTTCGCTGGCGGACAAATCCCGGGAACGGTATTCCGCGGTGTTGCGGATCATGACTCGACGATCAGGAGTCAGCCGTACCGTGGCGCCGAGCGGCCGGGTCGACAAAACGCCCCACGGTTCCACGCTGCCCATGTTGCGAAACTCTTCGTCGCTTAATGGTCGTGTGAGACTGGCGCTGAGTTCCATGGCAAAGGTTCCGCTGCCCTGAATACCGGCGCGAGGCACGAAGGCGTTCAGGCACACCAGCACTTGCTTCGCCTCGATGCTGCCCTCGATGCCGTTGGCCCGCAGACGCCCTTTTGCCAGGCGCTCAAGACCGGTGATGTCGGTGTTTTCGTAGACGGTCACACGTTCCGGCAGCGCATCGAGCAAGCCTTGCACGTATTTGGCCGGTTGCAGCAGCGCATTGCCCTTGCCGCACCAGATTGCGGCGCGGTAATGCCCGGTGCCGAGTTTCTGCGCCAGTTGTTCACCTTCCAGATACTGCGCAGTTGCCCCGAGTGCCCGCAGCGTTTGCAACTTGGCCTCGACGTCGGTCAATTTGCGGGCATCGCTGACGGCAAAGTAGTAGCCCGAATCGCGAAACTCACACTGGATGCCGTGACGCAGAATCATCGCGTGCACTTCGGCATTGGCCGCACGTGAAATGGTGGTGTCCACCTCAAACCCGGCGAACCCGGGGCTGTCGATCAACTCATCGGTGCCCGGGTGTTCATGGGCCACCACAAAACCGGAATTGCGCGCCGAAGCACCTTGCGCAGCGCGCTGGCGGTCGACCACCACGATGCGCGCCTGAGGGTGCAATTGCGCGAGGGCGTGGGCGGCGCTCAAGCCGGTAATGCCGCCGCCGATCACCAGCCAATTGGCTGTTTGCGGCCCTTTCAGACGATCACGTACTGGAGCGCTTTGAGCTTGCGCGATCCAGCCACATTCATTTTTCATGCGTCACCTGCCTAGACTCTTATTCCCGGCCTGCTCATGCGTGAATCGCATAGGCGATAAGTGATGGCAGCCGTCAGGGCTAGAATCTATTAGGTCTTCGGTGATACAACCAACGTTATAAAATCATTGAGCCATTCTGAAAACGCATGGATAAAATTCGCCACGTGCCCAACCTGCAGGCCTTGCAGGCGCTGGTGGAAGTCGCTGATGCCGGTAGCTTCACGCAAGCCGCGAACACGCTCTGCCTGACCCAAAGCGCCGTCAGCCGACAAATCCAGCAACTGGAGAGTCACTTCGGCGTGCCGCTGTTTGTGCGCAGCAGCCGCAGCCTTCGACTGACGCCGGAGGGCGAACTGGTGCTGACCAGCGCGCGCAGTATCCTTGAGCAACTGAAAACCCTCGAAGACCGCCTCTCCCCGCAAAAACGCCCGTTCCGTATCCGCATGCATGTTTCACTGGCGGTACGCTGGTTGTTGCCGAAACTGAGCGACTTCTATCGAAATCACCCGGACGTTTCCCTGTCGATCGAGACCGTGGCGACCGAAATTGTCGAGCCGGCCAGCGACAGCGATGCCTACATCCTCTACCTGCCCGAGCCGTCCAGCGATCCTGCGTGCCTGACCCTGTTCGAAGAAGCGCTGATTCCGGTGTGCGCCCCCGGCCTTGCCAGCGCTACCCGGCCGCTGGCGTCGATGGACGACCTGAGCGGGTTTGCCCTGCTGCATCGTTCGGCCGACAAACAAGCGTGGATCGATTGGCTGGCGGCCAATGGCGGCAAGTCGCTGGAGGACTATCGGCACATTCCCTTCAACCTCGACGAGTTGGCGCTGGATGCTGCGGCACGGGGTCTGGGCGTGGCGATGACCGACATGACCCTGGCCCAGGAATCGATCGAGCGTGGTGTGCTCGTCGTCCCGTTCGGCGCCCCGTTGAAGACCCGAGGGCTGTATTCGTTGTGCCTGCAACCCTCGGCGGCGTCCCATCCGGCGTGCGCGCTGATCATGCAGTGGTTTGCCGGGCAGGCCGAGGGGCTGGTGAGTGCCAACAAGCCCTTCTGACCCACAGGGTTATGGGGTGGTTTCAAGTTTGTTGCTGTACCACCCCACGTTCTTCCAGCAAACGCACAAACATGGTCAGGCTCTGCGACACCGTGCCCCGGCGCCATACCAGCCAGGTGCGCAAATAGCGGAAAGACTCCGACAGCGGCCAGATACTCACCGTGGTGCAACCCGGCATGCTTTCGAGCATGCTGCGCGGCATCAGCGCCAGGCCCGCACCGGCGCTGACGCACGCGAGCATGCCGTGATAGGACTCCATTTCGAAGATCTTGCCCGGCACCGCCGCGTCCTTGGTGAACCAGCTTTCGAAGTGGTGCCGGTACGAGCAATTGGAGCGGAAGGCGTAGATGTTTTCGCCGTTCACATCCTGCGCGCGATAAATCGGTGAATGGTGGAGCGGCGCGATCAGCACCATCTCTTCTTCAAACGCCGGTACGCCTTCCAGTGCCGGGTGCAACACCGGCCCATCGACAAACGCGGCGGCCAGCCGGCCCGACAGCACCCCATCGATCATGGTCCCCGAGGGGCCGGTGGACAGGTCCAGTTCAACCTTGGCGTGTTTCTGGTTATAGGCCGCCAGCAGCTCGGGAATGCGCACCGCCGCCGTACTTTCCAGTGAACCCAAGGGGAATGAACCTTGTGGTTCTTCGCCTGCCACGGTGGCGCGGGCTTCCTGGACCAGGTCGAGGATGCGCCGGGCATAGTCGAGAAAACTCCAGCCGGCCGGCGACAAACGCAGGCGGCTTTTCTCGCGGATAAACAGGTCCACGCCCAGGTCCTGCTCCAACTGCTTGATCCGCGTCGTCAGGTTGGAGGGCACTCGGTGGATGTGCTGCGCGGCGACGCTGATGCTGCCGTGCTCGGCAACGGCCTTGAAAATTTCCAACTGAACCAGATCCAAGTCATTCTCCAAACGTGAACGTTATGCTCAGTATTATTCAGTTTCCAGAAATTTAACACCACCGTAACCTGCGCACATTCCCACCTAGCAGGACGGTGCCATGACGCAAGTTTCCAGCCTTACCCACGCCATTTCGATCAACCCGCTCAACGGCGAACAGATCGGCCACTACCCTTTTGAATCCGACTCGGCACTGCAAGCGGCTCTGGCACGGGCGGCTGGCGGGTTCCGCGTCTGGCGCAAAACTGCTGTTGAGCAACGCTCGCAGTTGTTGATCGCCCTGGCCAAGGCCCTGCGCGACAGCGCCGATAAAATGGCCAGCATGATTACCCTGGAAATGGGCAAGCCAATCACCCAGGCGCGCGGTGAAATCGAAAAGTGCGCACAACTGTGCGAGTGGTACGCCGAACACGGCCCGGCCATGCTCAACGCCGAAACGACGCTGGTTGAAGGCGGCAAAGCACGCATCGAATACCGCCCGCTCGGGCCGATTCTGGCCGTGATGCCGTGGAACTTCCCGATCTGGCAGGTGCTGCGCGGCGCCGTTCCGACCCTGATCGCCGGCAACACCTACGTGCTCAAGCATGCGCCCAACGTGATGGGCAGCGCTTACTTGCTGCTGGAAGCCTTCAAGACTGCCGGTTTCCCGGAAGGTGTTTTCGAAGTGCTGAACGTCACGCCAGAAGGCGTTTCCACGGCGATTGCCGATCCTCGCATCGCCGCCGTGACCCTCACCGGTAGCGTACGCGCCGGCATGGCCATCGGCGCTCAGGCAGGCGCAGCGTTGAAGAAATGCGTGCTGGAACTGGGCGGTTCCGACCCCTTCATCGTGCTCAACGATGCCGACCTCGATGAAGCGGTCAAAGCCGCCGTGATCGGTCGCTACCAGAACACCGGGCAAGTCTGCGCGGCGGCCAAGCGCTTGATCGTCGAGCAAGGCGTTGTCGAGGCGTTCACCAGCAAGTTCGTCGAAGCCACGCGCAAGCTGGTGGTTGGCGATCCATTGCTCACCAGCACCTACATCGGCCCGATGGCCCGTTTTGATCTGCGTGATGAACTGGATCAACAAGTGCGCGCCACCCTGGAAGAAGGCGCGACATTGCTGCTGGGCGGCAAGAAGGCCGAAGGCCCGGGTAACTTCTACGAGCCGACGGTGTTCGCCAACGTCACCGATCAGATGACGTCATTCAAACAGGAGTTGTTTGGCCCGGTGGCGTCGATCATCACCGCGCGCGATGCAGCACACGCACTGGAACTGGCCAATGACAGCGAGTTCGGCCTGGCGGCAACCATTTTCACGGGCAACGTCGAACTCGCCCAACAGATGTCCGGCGAACTGGAAACCGGTGGCGTATTCATCAATGGCTACAGCGCTTCCGACCCGCGCGTGACCTTCGGTGGCGTGAAGAAAAGCGGGTTTGGCCGCGAGCTCTCGCATTTCGGCGTACGCGAGTTCTGTAATGCGCAGACGGTGTGGCTGGATCGCCGCTGAGTGCACGCAGTGCCTGGTTTCCCAGGCACTGCTTTTTTATTCGTTGAAATAATAGAGCTTGTTCACAATCATCCAGCGCTCATTGATTTTCAGTAACGACAGATAATCCGTGAAGCGCATGCCGGCGTAGTCATCGATCACTTTGACGGCGGCGGCATCCCCTGTGATATCGACGCTTTTTGTGTCCCAATACGGCTCAATCCCTTTGGCCGCAGGCCCCTCAGCCTTGATCGCGCTGATAAAGTCATCCAGCGATGCCCACTCCAGCTCTCCATGGTAATGACCGATGATGCGACAAGCGGGATGAAACGCATGCCGTAGCAGTACTTCGTCGGCGAAAACCATGCCCTCTACATAATTGCGAACCACAACGCTGATGTGTTCTCTATCCAGCGATTGAACAGTCATGTCATACCTCCAGCCTTCTCGTCCTCGCGTTGCCGGTGGAATTGATCGATCCAACCTGAAAAGTCTAGCACCGCATTTCGAACCGCCGCGCACGACGACTATGCTGGTAAAGATCACTCCCCCGCAGGAGCCCGAATATGCTGACGCTTTATTACCATCCGCTGTCGTCGTACTGCCATAAGGTGCTAATCGCGCTCTATGAACACGCTATCGATTTCGAGGGACGGCTCATTGATCTGGGCAACGCCGGCGAGAAAGCACAGTTGCTGGCGCTCTGGCCACTGGGCAAATTCCCAGTCATCTGCGACCACGCAGGCCAGCGTAACGTGGCTGAGTCCACGATTATCATCGAGTACCTGGATCGGTATTTTGCTGGGCACCACCTGCTGATTCCCGCCGACTGGGACACTGCGCTGGAGGTGCGCCAGTGGGACCGTGTCTGCGATAACTACCTGCAGACACCGCTGCAACAGATTGTTCTCGATCGCATTCTCGCAACTGAGGGTGACCTGACCCGACAGCGCTCCACACTTCAGACCGTGTACGGCATGCTCGACCGGCAACTGGAGAATCGCACCTGGCTGGCCAGCCCGGAGTTCAGCCTGGCCGATTGCGCGGCGGCCCCGGCGCTTTTTTATGCCAGTACGCTTGAGCCGTTCCCTGATGATCACACTCACCTGAACGCTTATTTTGATCGGCTGATGAACAGACCGTCCGTGCAACGGGTGATCGACGAAGCGCGGCCGTACTTTTCACTCTTTCCGTTTGCGCAGGACATCCCGCAGCGGTTTCGCCAGCGCACCTAACCCACGATATCGATCAATTGCTCGCGCTGTGCGCCGGTGAGCATCGGCCCGAAACCGGCACCGGCGTTGTCCGCCATGTAACGCGGATTACCGGTGCCGGGGATCACACAGGTCACCGCCGAATGTGACAACAAGAACTTCAATGCCAGTTGCGCCCAACTGGTCACCCCCACTTGTGCGGCCCACCCGGGTAACGGCTTGCCCTTCAATCGCTCGAGTAAACCGCCGCCCCCGAAGGGCCGGTTGCAGATCACCGCCACGCCTCGTTCGCGGCACAGCGGCAGGATGCGTTTTTCGACAGTGCGATCATCCAGTGCGTAATTGATCTGCAAAAAATCCAGCGGCTCGGCCTTGAGCAGCGCTTCTACTTCTTCATAGGCCGACGCCGTGTAATGGGTGATGCCGATGTAGCGAATGCGCCCTTGTTCCTTCCATTGACGCAAGGTCGGCAAATGGGTTTGCCAGTCCAGCAGGTTGTGGATCTGCATCAGGTCGATGCGGTCGGTTTGCAGCAGTTTGAAAGACCGCTCCATTTGCGCGATGCCTTCTTCGCGTCCCTGAGTCCACACCTTGGTGGCCAGAAAGGCCGGCGAGCGAGGTTCGTGAATAGACAGCAACTCACCGGTGGTCTGTTCGGCGCGGCCATACATGGGCGAACTGTCGATGACCGTCCCGCCTTTTTTGAACAACGCACTGAGCACCTCTGGCAGTTGTTTATAGGCGGGGCTGGCCGGCTCGACATCGAAGCCGCGATAGGTGCCTAGCCCGACAATGGGCAATAGCTCGGCGCTGGAGGGGATGGCGCGGGTCAGCATGGTCTTGCCTCCTGTGTCCGTCGACGGTGCAGATGCGGCCAAGGCCCGATCGAAGGTGAGCACCGCCGAAGCGCCGGCAGCCAGCGTGAGTAATTGTCGACGCGTGTATCCATCAGTGCCGCTCATCGTATTGCCCGTCCGGCGCCATCCCGTTTGCCCTGGTCGCCCGGGGCGTGGCCAGACCCGGCGCGCCCTGCTGCCAGTGGACTAGACTCTGACACCGATCACCTGTCCGCGGTTTTCTGCCCCAGAGCCGTCCATGCCGTCCACTAAAGTTAGTCGAATGTTTCGAACCCTGGCGCTTCTCGTCGTCATCATTGCCGCGTTGTACCTGGCGCTGTGTGCGGCGTTGTTCGTATTTCAGCGCGCCTTGATCTACTTCCCGCAGCCGGCCGCCCTCGAAACGCCCGCCTCGCTACTGACGCTGACCGTCGACGACGCGCACATTCAGGTGTCTGTTCGCCCGCATGCCGGCCCGAAGGCGTTGATCTACTTGGGTGGCAATGCCGAGGATGTATCACGCAATTTGCCGGCGTTTTCTCAGGCGTTCCCCGAGCACGCGCTGTACTTGATGCACTATCGAGGGTTTGGCGGCAGCACGGGGTCGCCGTCCGAAGAAGCCCTCGCGCGCGATGCCCTGACGTTGTTTGACAGGGTCTACGACAGCCATCCACAGATCGCAATTGTAGGGCGCAGCCTCGGCTCAGGCGTTGCCGTGCGCCTGGCCAGCCAGCGCCCGGCCTCGCGGCTGATTTTGATTACGCCTTACAACAGCCTCGAAGGCCTGGCGGCACAACGGTTTCGCTGGTTTCCGGTGCGGTGGCTGCTCAAGGATCGATTTGAATCATGGCGATACGCGGCCCACATCACGGTGCCGACGCTGATGATCGAGGCCGAGCACGACGAGGTTATTCCTCGCACAAGTACCGAGCGGCTCTACCGCCATTTCGCGCCCGGCGTGGCCACGCTGAAGGTGATCCCGGGCGTCGGCCATAACTCGATTTCCGACAGTCCCGACTACCTGAAGCTCATGGGCGTTGGATTATGAAAAATAGCGCGCTCATAGACAGCATCGATCAGCCGGTCACAGAGAGTGATTGGACTCGCCGCCCTCAAGCTCTTAGCCTGCGCGCGACGCGATACACCTGAAGGCAGAACACGATGATCGTCAGACCCAAACCGAACTTCATCAATATCCTGAGCGCCACCAAGGGCTCCATCGCCAAACGGATTGCCTTGCGCAGCCTGATGGTGATGCTGCTGGCGTCAGTCATCGTGCTCGTCGAGACGTGGCACCCCAGCTACTTTTCCAAAGTCAGCGCAACGCCGTTCACCCTGCTGGGCCTGTCGCTGTCGATCTTCATGAGTTTTCGCAACAACGCCTGTTATGACCGCTGGTATGAAGGCCGCAAAGCCTGGGGCGATGTGATGGTCGCGATTCGTTCGATGATTCGTGAAACCGCGATCATCAAGGACGCCAATACGCGCAACGCCCTGTTGAGTCAGCTGTGCGGGTTCGCCCACGCGCTCAACGCAAAACTTCGCCAGGAAAACGAACAGGAGGCGAGTGCCCGCTGGCTCGAGCCGATCCCCAATGACCACTCGCCCGACTTCACCGGGAGCATTTTGCTGAACGTCGCGCAGCAGTGTTCGGCACTCAGCGAGTCAGAGGTGATCAACGAATGGCGCTACACGATCATGGCCAGCCACTTGGCGCACCTGACCCAGGCGCAAGCCGCCTGCGAGCGGATCAAACACACGCCGCTGCCGTTTGCCTACACCTTGTTGCTGCACCGAACCAGCTACCTCTTCTGCTTCCTGCTGCCCTTCGCAATGGCCGAGCCGCTGGGCTGGATGACCCCGATTTTCACGGCGATTGTCAGCTACACCTTTTTCGGTCTGGACGCGATTGGCGATGAACTGGAGGACCCGTTTGGTCGCGACGAAAACGATCTGCCCCTCGACGCGATCGTGCGCACCATCGAGCGCGAAACTCTCACCGCCATGGGGCAAACACAACTGCCTCCGGTGCTGGCGCCGGTGGACTTTATGTTGAGCTGACGTCACACCTGATAAAAGTGCCGATACCACGCCACAAACTGCGCCACGCCGGCTTCAACCGCCACTTGCGGGCGGAAGTCGACCCAGTCTGCCAACGCCGACACATCGGCCCAGGTCTTGATGACATCCCCAGGTTGCATCGGCAAGTAATTGCGCTGCGCCTTGATCCCTAATGCCGACTCCAGGCATTCGATAAAATCCAGCAGCGCAATCGGCATGCCACGGCCGATGTTGAAAATCCGGTTGACGCCCTCATCTGCCTGGTTCGGCAGTGGCGGCTTGAGACGCAGCCGGACGATGCCTTCGACGATGTCGTCGATGTAGGTGAAGTCGCGCGCCATCTGGCCATGGTTGAACACATCGATGGGCTGGCCCTTGAGGATCGCTTCGGTGAACTTGAACAACGCCATGTCGGGACGGCCCCACGGTCCGTAGCCGGTAAAAAAGCGCAGGCCGCTGGCCTTCAGACCGTAGAGATGACAGTAGCTGTCGGCGAGCAATTCATTGGCGCGCTTGCTCGCCGCGTACAGCGAAACCGGATGATCGACCCGGTCATCGACGCTGAACGGCAGTTTGCTGTTGGCACCGTACACTGAGCTGCTTGACGCGTAGATCAAGTGCGCGGGCGGATGGTGCCGGCAGGCTTCCAGCACATTCAAGAAGCCCACCAGGTTGGATTGAGCATAGGCATCCGGATTGTGTTGCGAGTAACGAACGCCCGCTTGCGCCGCCAGGTGCACCACTTCGGTGAAGCGATACTCGTTGAACAACCCCATCAAGGCGGGTTTGTCGACGATGTCCATCTTCTGAAAATGGAAGCCCTGCAACGCGCTCAATTGTTCGAGCCGAGCGCGCTTGAGCGCCACGCTGTAATAGTCGTTGAGGTTGTCGAGGCCTATCACTTCCAGACCTTGGAGGCACAACCGTTTGACCGTGTGATACCCAATGAACCCTGCGGCGCCAGTCACAAGAACGGTCATAGTGCCTTGCTCCGTTGTTCAGACAAGAGTTGTTAGTTATAGCGTTGCTATTGCATTGGGTCCAGATTGGGAGCTCACTACTTACTATCCCCAACATCGGGGACTGCACTCGCTCGGGATGACTATTAATAGCGTCAAAAGTTTAATAAACCCGACGAAACGGAAATCAACCACAAAAACAATTACTTGCGTACTGTCAAAATCGCCAATGGATAAAAGGCATGTATTTTGACAAGGAACGTTTGACAGACCGCTTAGAGTGGTCGATAACTACACCGGTCTATTTGAACAGAGCGCGAGTGCAGATTGCCTGCATTGGCGGTTGTTCCTTAGACCCACCTCTTCAGAACAATTTTTTTGTGGGTCCCATGTGCAGACCGTGCGGTAGCTTTGTCTGTTTCAACGTTGAGTCACGGTCTTATGCCCAAAGCGCTACACGTTAGAGCATTACGTTATTCGTTGCACTTTCGTGAAGCACTATGTGCTTCAGTATTGAAACACTACTGCACATACATACATAAAAAAAACATATCTGCGTCCAACTTCACTTCATAGGCCTCACTAGAGCCACTGCCTGCCTAAACTTCGCTAATCACAGAGTTTACCAGCATGCCAGCACATAGCTCCGAACGGTCTAATTGGTACCTCCTGCAATGCAAACCACGTCAGGACGAACGTGCCCATCTCAACCTGCTTCAACAAAATTATGTGATCTTCCACCCTCAGTTGGTGAGTGAACGCGTGATCCGCGGGAAACGCCATCGGGTGCTGGAATCGCTCTTCCCTGGGTATTTGTTTATCCATCTCAGCCGTAGCGACAATTGGGCGCCCATCCGTTCTACCCGCGGCGTCAGTCGTATTGTCGAATTCAATCATGGTCCTGCGACGGTGTCCGAGCACGTCATCGAGCATCTGCGTGCGCGCTGTATTGAATCAGCGGAACCGCACACCAGCCACGACCTGAAACCCGGCGAACACTTGCAGATCATTCGAGGGCCGCTGTCGCCACTTGAAGGCGTCTTCATTTCCTCGCTCGGCGCCGAGCGCGTCATGATCCTGTTGCAGTTTCTTAATCGGGAACAAACTATTTGCGTCCCGCGAAGTGATCTCGAACGTCATAGCACGCCATTACAAATAAATAACTAATCGCTTGCCTTATATGCTTTTTTTCAGGAGCTATAACATGGCCTTGAAGTCACGCTGCCTTATTGCACTGATCACGGCCTCTCTTTATTCAGGGATGGCATGGAGTATTCGCCCACAATACATAAACGTTTACGGCTTCAACTTCACCCCGACTTTTTTAGTCTCTGAAAGTTACGATGACAACTTTCGTGAGTTAGAAAGCAATGTGCAGTCTTCCATGATCACCCGTTTGGCGCCCTCCTTCGAGCTCAAGGCCGAAGACCGCAACAGCGCCACTCGCCTGATCTGGCAACCCGCCCGCTACATCTATCACGACGAGTCGGACGCCTCATACACGGCCCATCGCGTGCGGGCGGACAGCATCATGGAATTCACCGATCGACACCGTCTGAAACTTGAAGCCGAATACCGTAAATGGGAGCGCACAGAATCGACGGCCGTAGAAGGCGTCAATGACAAGCTCAATAACAAACGGGTCGGCGGTTTATATACCTACGGCGCCAAAAGTGCAGATAACCAGATCGATTTCGGTGCCAGTTATGCAGAACTTCGTTACGACAATGCCGACGGCGTCAACGACGACAAAGAACGTAATACCACCGGTGTGACCACCACCTGGTATCACCGCATCGGCAGTAATACCCGCGGTTTGCTGGAATACGATCACACCGATTTTGATTACCTGCTGGCCAACAGTCCGCGCAGCAGCAAATCCGATGCCCTACTCGCCGGTGCAACGTGGGACGTCACCGCACGCACGACAGGCAAAGTGCGCATCGGCTATGAGAAAAAGAACTTCGACAGCAGCCAGTCCAAAGACCTCGACAACCCCACCTGGCAAGTGGACCTGCAATGGAAACCTCTAACCTATTCGACATTTACCTTCCTCGCCCGCCAGGCCCTCGCCGAAGGTGACGATGGCGCTGATGCCGTGAAGTCGACCTTCACCCAGGTCGGCTGGCGTCATGGCTGGACCGAACGGATCACCTCCGTGGCCCAGGCCGGGTACGGTCGGTATGTCTACGAAGGCCAAAGCCGTACAGACAATCTCCAGGATTACAACCTGGGTTTGATTTACGCCATGCGCCGTTGGCTGGATATCGAACTGGGCTATCGCTACCGCGATAACGATTCCGATGCCGACAATGAAAGTTTCACCCGCAACATTGTTTCGATCAGCTTCAACGTAAGCCTTTAGGAGGGTTTCGACATGAACTCACAGACTCTTGGCTTGTTGTTCACTTTGCTGGTTGTCCCCACGACCCATGCAGCGGATTCCGGTACTCAGTACAAACTGGCGGCCGGGGATGTCTTGCGCATCACGGTATTTGGCGAACCGGAATTGAGCCTCAAACGTATCCGTCTCAGTGACGCCGGCACGTTTTCCTATCCGTTCCTGGGTGAGATTTCCGCCAAGGGGCTCACACCGAACCAGGTCGAAAAAATCATCGTCGACGGGCTTAAACAGGGCTACCTGACCGACCCGAAGGTCAGCCTGAGCCAGATTGAGTACCGCTCGTTCTACATCAATGGCGAAGTGCAAAAACCCGGCAGCTATCCGTTCATACCCGGCCTGACCCTGGAGAAGGCCATCGCGTTGGGCGGCGGCCTGACGGAGCGCGCTTCGATCAAACGCGTGACCATCGTGCGCGGCGATGGCGGTACGACGCTCACCGATGAAGTCACCCGCAACACCACGATTGCTCCCGGCGACACCATTTCCATTGCACAAGGCTTTTTCTAATCATGGACAACAGCCCTAGCACCTACGTCGAACGTCCTCTGCAAACGCACGTGCATCAGCAGCACAGCGAAGACAGAGACACCATTGACCTACTCAAACTGTGGAGGGTTATCTGGCGCGCAAAATGGACAATCGGCTGGCTGATCCTGTTTAGCTGTGCCCTGGCGGCGGTGGCGGTTTCGCTCATTACCCCGCAATACATCGGCAGCACCACGTTGCTGTTCAACGAAAAAACACCACCGCTGATGTCCTTCCAGCAAGTCAAGGACTCAAGCACCAACGCCACTGACTACTTGCAGACCCAGCAGGCCCTTCTCGAATCCCGGGACCTGGCCGAACGCGCGGTGCGAAAACTCAACCTCACCACCAACCCGATCACCGACCCGCGCCAGCAACCGGCGCCCTGGTTCACGCCGCGCAAGTGGCTGGCGGCCCTGKAGCTCGACCAATGGATCCCCGGTCTGGCCATTTTGATGCCCGTCAAGGACACCCCGACCGAGGAAGACGTCTTCAACCAGGTCACGCAAAACCTGATGCTGCACACCACGGTCAAGTTCGTCGGCAAGAGCCAACTGCTCGAAATCCAGGTTGAACTGCCCGACCCGGATCTTGCCGCCGCAGCAGCCAATGCACTGGCCCAAGGCTTTACCGACAGCCAGATCGACACCAGCGAGAAGTCTTCGCAGTCCACCACGGCCTGGATGAACACGCGGCTGGTCGAGTTGCGCAACAACTTGCGCGTGGCCGAGAAAAAACTCCAGGGCTATCGCGAAGAACAAGGCCTGGTCGATGTCGGCGGCGTCGCCACCATCAGCGCCAACGAACTGGAAATGACTGGCAGCCGAATGGTCGATGCCCGCCGTACCCGCGCCGAAGCCGAGAGCGAATACCGTCAGGCCAAAGCCTTGAGCAATGGTGACTTGAGCCGGCTCTCCAGTGTGCCCGCGGTGTTGAGCAACCCGCTGGTCCAGCAGTTCCAGGCGGACCGGGCCAAGGCCCAGGCGAAAGTCGATGAACTGTCGGGGCGCTATGGTCCCAAACACCCGAGCCTGATTTCCGCGCAATCTGAATTGCGCGCCGCCACCACCAGCCTGCAGTTGCAAGTGCAGCAGGTGGTTGCCGGGATCGAGCGGCAGTACCAACTCGCCTCGGCCAGCGAAGCCTCGCTGCGCCAATCGTTCAACAGCAACAAGGCGCAGATCCAGGACATCGCTCGCAAGGAGTTTCAGCTGCGCGAGTTCCAGCGTGAAGTCGATAGCACCCGTGCGCTGTATGAAACCTTCGTCACCCGCTTGAAGGAAACCGCCGCCACCGCCGACATGGACTCGACCAAAGTGCGCATCGTCGACCCGGCGATTGTCCCGGTGGAAGCCAGCAAGCCGCGCAAAACCTTGATTGTGGCGATCGTCGGGTTGCTGGCGGCTGTGATCGGCGTGGCCCTGGCCCTGCTCTTCGACAGCCTGAGCAACACCTTCAAGACCGATGAAACCATCGAGAGCATGCTCCACATTCCATTGCTCAGTGTCGTGCCGTTGGTCGTGAAGAAAAGCCGCCGGCAACTGGCTCGGTTGTTTGAGGACAATGACCACCCGCGTTTTTCCGAAACCATTCGCAACCTGCGCACCTGGCTGATGCTGCAAAGCAGCGACATGCCGTCGCAGATCGTGCTGGTCACCTCGACCGTCGCCGGCGAGGGCAAAAGCACCATTGCCAACAACCTCGCCAGCTCGCTCACCGCCCTTGAACGTGTGCTGCTGATCGATGCCGACATGCGCCAACCCACCCTGGCGCTGAACTTTGATTTCCCGCCGGACAGCCCCGGACTGGCCAACGTGATTGCCGGCACCGCCCGGCTCGAGGACTGCATCTTGTCGGTCGGCAATCTGGACTTGCTGCCGGCCGGAAAGATGGGGCCGTCCTCGGTGGATGTGTTCACCGCGCCGCGCCTGCCGTCTCCCGCCGATGCGCTCAATCCGGCGCGCCAGCCTCCACCGCAGGACTTGCTCAGTTCGCCGCGCATGGCCCGCATGCTCGAAGCGCTCAAGTTGCGTTACCGCCACATCATCATCGACTCCCCTCCCGCCGAGATGATCAGTGATGCGCTGCTGCTGGCCCAGCATTCGGACGCGGTGATTTATGTGGTCAAGGCCGACAGCACGTCAATCGGCCAGGTACAAAGGGGCATTGCCATGTTGCAACAAAGCCACGTACCGGTGTTTGGCACCGTGCTCAACCAGGTCGACCTGCGCAAGGCGCGCAAGTACGGCTACAACCACTCCCGAACCTTTTACAACTACGACTTCGCGTCCCGGTAATGAGTGATAGGGGGGCTTTCCCCCCTCACCATAACGCCCCGCCATAACAAAAAGCTGCATCACCTCAAACACAACAAAAAAAGCTGCTTCACCTCTGCCGAGCTACGGAAAAGCCTGCGGGAGCCACGCCGTGTCTGCCCGTCCAGCGTTTGCGCACTACGTCTGCCTTGAGGTCAAGCCCATGACACCGCTCTATACCGCTCATCTGACGCACCGCCGCGGCCTGACGTTCTGGGCCCAGTGGGTGTGCGCCATGACGCTGACCACCTCGCTGCTGATGCTGCTCGTGTTGATGCGCGTCGGCAGCCTGACCAGCGATTACCGCATTCTGATCATCATGACCGTGCTCGGTTCGGTGCCGATTTACAGCCTGATGCAGGTCTACCACAAGCGTCACGGCCTGTTGGTCGGGCTCGGTCGATTGCTCGCGGGCTGGCTGATCTTGCTGGCCGTTCTGGGGGCCATTGCCTTCATCACTCAGACCAGTGCGAAGTACTCGCGCCAGGTCATCATGGTCTGGGCGGTCCTGGGTTTTCTGGTCCAGGCGTTGAGCTTTCTGCCCCTGCACTACTTTGCACGGTTGCACGCGCGCATGGTCTGCAAGGAGCGCCGTTCGGTGATCATCGGCACCTGCCCGACCGCCCATGAACTGGCGAAAAAACTGTCACAGCCAAACCGCGCACTGGCCTTGGGGTTTATCGCCACTGCCGACGACATCGGCCCGGCGCCGAGCATCCTGCCGCTGCTGGGCCGCGTCGAAGAGATTCGCGAAATCATCACCCGCCTGCATGTGCGGCGCGTCTACATCGTCCTGACCATGGCCCATGCCGCCACTATCGAGGCGTTGTACATCGACCTGCTGGACATGAATGTCGACGTGGTGTGGATCCCGGATTTCGGCAGCATGGTGCTGCTCAATCACTCGATCTCCGAGATCGAGAGAATGCCGGCGATTTACCTCAACGAAAGCCTGATCAGCTCGCACCCGGCCAGCCTGTTTTGCAAGGACCTGTTTGAACGCAGCCTGGCGGCGACGGCCGTCATTTTGCTCAGCCCGCTGCTGGTGATGGTCGCTGCCGCCATCAAGCTGACCTCCCCTGGCCCAGTGCTGTTCAAGCAAAACCGCCACGGTTGCAACGGTGAAGTGATCAAGGTCTGGAAGTTTCGTTCGATGCGCGTCCACGACGATCAGGAGGTACGCCAGGCCACTCGTGACGATGACCGCGTCACCCCGGTTGGACGCTTCCTGCGCCGCAGTTCCATCGATGAGCTGCCACAACTGTTCAACGTGTTGCTCGGGCAAATGGCCCTGGTCGGACCGCGCCCGCATGCCGTCACCCACAACATTTACTACACCGGCAAAGTGCAGGCCTACATGGCCCGCCATCGTCTGAAACCGGGCATTACCGGGCTGGCCCAGGTCACCGGACATCGTGGCGAAACCGAGACCGTGGAAAAGATGCAGCTGCGCGTCGCCCAAGACCTCAACTACATCAACCAATGGTCGCTGTGGCTGGACATCAAGATTCTGATCAAGACGCCCTTCACGCTGTTTTCGAAAAACATCTACTGACGCCCTGCTTCGACTCTCTGAGGTTTGACCATGAATGTGAGCGTATTCGGTATTGGTTATGTGGGCCTTGTCCAGGGCGCTGCGCTGGCGGAAGTCGGCCACACGGTGATGTGCGTGGATGTCGACGCCGCCAAGGTCGAGGCCTTGAAGGACGGCACCTTGCCGATCTACGAACCCGGCCTGAAGAGCCTGGTGCTCGACAATTACCACAGCGGCCGCCTGCAATTCAGCACTGACCTGGCCAGCGCCGTACGCCATGGTGAGGTGCTGCTGATCGCCGTGGGCACGCCGCCTGACGAAGACGGCTCGGCAGACCTCCAATATGTGCTGAGCGTGGCGCAAACCATTGCCCTGAACATGGACGGCCACCGGATCATCGTCGACAAGTCCACGGTCCCGGTGGGCACCGGCGACCGGGTGCGTGCGCACATCGAACAGGTGCTGGCCGACAAGGGTCGCAGCGACCTGACGTTCGATGTGGTCTCCAATCCGGAATTTCTCAAGGAGGGCTGTGCGGTAGAAGACTGCATGCGCCCGGACCGGATCGTCATCGGCACCGATAGCCCGCACGCCGAAGCGGTCATGCGCGAGCTGTACGAACCGTTCAATCGCAACCGCGAAAAGATCATCGTCATGGACATCCGCAGCGCCGAGCTGACCAAGTACGCCGCCAACTGCATGCTGGCGACCAAGATCAGTTTCATGAACGAGATAGCCAACATCGCGGAAAAACTCGGTGCCGACATCGAAATGGTCCGCCACGGCATCGGCTCCGATCCGCGCATTGGTTATCAGTTTATCTACCCGGGCCTGGGCTACGGCGGTTCGTGTTTCCCCAAGGACGTGCAAGCGCTGATTCACACGGCCACCAGCATCGATATCGATGCGCGAGTACTCAAGGCTGTCGAGTCACGCAACAACGAACAGAAAGCCAGCCTGTACACCAAGGTTTTCGATTACTTCAACGGCGATCTTCGCGGCAAGACTTTTGCCGTGTGGGGCTTGAGTTTCAAACCCAACACCGACGACATGCGCGAAGCCCCAAGCCGGGTGTTGATGGAAGCGCTGTGGCGCGCCGGCGCCAACGTCCAGGCATTCGACCCCAAAGCCATGGAAGAAACCCAGCGTATCTATGGATCACGCGATGACCTGACTTTGGCGGGCACCAAAGAAGCGGCGCTGAAAAATGCCGACGCCTTGGTCATCGTCACGGAGTGGCAATCGTTCCGTGCGCCGGACTTCGACCTGATCAACCAACAGCTCAAACAACCGCTGATTTTTGACGGGCGCAACCTGTTCGATCCGCAGCGTTTGAGCCAACGCGGCTTTACCTACGTGTCCGTCGGCCGACAGACCCGCGCTGTCATCTGAAAGGAGTCAGGCCATGATCAAGCTGAAAATTGTCAGGCATTACTCACCGAAATTGCTCGACGCCAATCAGGCGTATTCCTTCATCAACTTCGCGTCCATCGGCAGTTTTTTCAAAGACACTCCGGGCACCGTCGCCTACTTTTGCGACGGCATGCTGATGTCGGCGTTCATGTCGCAGGTGACCGGGCGCAGCATCGGCCGGGTCAGCTTCGATTTCACATCCATCGCCGACCCGGTGTTGGGCAGCGCCGAGCAATCGGGTAAACGGGTGTATTTCGTCGGCGCCCACCAGGCCGAGCTGGAGCTGTTCATCAGCAAGATCAAGGCCCGCTACCCGCAGTTGATCATCGCCGGCTATCACAATGGCTACTTCAATGTGGCGCAAGCCAAGGGCATCCGGCGCGACATCTGCCAGAGCGACGCGAATGTCCTGATCGTCGGCCTCGGTGCCGGATTGCAAGAGCAGTTCGTACAAGATGCGCAGCGCGCAGGCTTTCACGGTGTGGCATTTACCTGTGGAGGGTTCATTCGCCAGGAGGCCATGGCCACGTGTCAGTACTACCCCGAGGTGATCAATCGCCTGCATTTGCGCGCGTTCTACCGGATGTACCGCGAGCCGCACACCATCAAACGCTACCTCGTCGACTACCCCGGCAATTTCCTGCAACTACTGGCAATGCTCGTTCGGCACAAAGTCACCATCCGTGTCGGGGAATGACCATGCACATTCTGTTCATCCTCAAGGATTTCAAGTCGGGTGGCGGCGTCGAGCGCGTCCAGCAGCGCTTGTCCGAGCAGTTTCTCAAGGACGGCCAGCGCGTGAGTTTCTTCGTCATCAACGGCGACACGCCGGACACGCAAGGGGCTCAAAGCCTCAATGACGGCGGCGGGCGCGGTCTGCTCGGATGGCTCAAATCGATCATTCTGTTGCGCCGGTTGATTCAGCGTGAAGGCATCACCCACCTCATTTCCGCCAAGGAGCAGGCGAACCTTTGCACATGGTTCGCCACCCTCGGCAGCCCTTGCAAGGTCATCTATAGCCGCCACGCCACACTCGATTGCACGGAGCAGAAAACCAGCCCCACCGGCCTGCGCCTGCTCTACGCGTTGTACCTGTGTGGCAGCGGCAAGGTGGTGACGGTGTCTACGGTGTTGCGTCAATCCCTGGCTGAAATGATGCCGTGGGGAAGTCAGCGCATCCGCTATTGCCCGAACGCCGTCATCAACGATCAACTGCTGCACGCCGCCAAGGCGCCGTTGCCCACTGAAATTCCGCGCAATTATTGGCTGGGCCTGGGCCGTCTGGTGGCGCCAAAAGGTTTTGACTTGCTGCTCGATGCCTATGCCATGGCCCTGCACAGCGAGGCGGTACCGGATCTGGTGATTGCCGGCGACGGTCCCTTGCGAGGTGAGCTGACGGTACAGGCCAATCGCCTGGGTATCGCGCACCGGGTGCATTTCACCGGGTTCTTGAGCAACCCCTATCCGCTGCTCAAGAACGCACGTTTGTTCATTCTCAGCTCGGTGCATGAAGGCATGCCGACGGTGCTGATCGAGGCCTTGGCGCTGGGTACGCCGGTGCTGGCCAGCGACTGCGAAACAGGGCCCAGAGAATTGCTGGACAACGGCCGCCTCGGCCAACTGGTCAACGTCAACGATGCGCCGGCACTGGCCGAAGGCATGCTGCAAAGCCTGTTTTTGCAGGGTCGGGTCGCCGTCAATGAAGGCATGATTTCCGACGCGATACGTCAGTACACCAGCCAGGACGCCGCGCAAGCGTACTACCAGGTGTGGAATCAATGAAAAAGTTGCTGATTATCCTGCACGACCTCAGCGCAGGCGGGGCCGAAAAAATGATGACGCGCCTGGCCGGGGCGCTGGTGGACGCGGGCAATGACGTGACCCTGCTGATGCTCACCGGCGGTGGCGTCAACGCGGCGTACCTCGACCCACGGGTAAAAAAGGTCGAATTGCGCAGCCCGCGCAGTTCAAGGGCCGTACCGGCACTGGTGCGTTTTCTTCGACAAAACCGCTTCGACGCGCAACTGGCGGCGCTCACTCACGTCAACGTGATCGCCATTGTCGCCGCCGCGTTGTCGGGGACGCTGTCGCGGCTGCATGTCAGCGAACGCAACGCGTTCTCCCACGACAAACACGTCAACCCCGACTTCATGGTGCGCGTCGCCTACACGGTGGCGCCGCTGCTGTATCGGCTGATTCCCAACCCGGTGATTTGCGTCTCGCGCGGCGTCGCCCAAGACCTGATCGACACCACCATTGCCCGTCGCCAGGACGTGACCATTGCCGACAATCCGGTGCTCGACAACGACTTTCGGGAAAAACCGCATCAACCGCCCAGCCATCCCTGGCTGTTGGAAGCGTCCAACCCGGTGATTGTCGCCGTAGGTCGCCTAGCCCCGCAAAAAGGCTTCGATACGTTGATTACCGCGTTCGCCGCGCTGCCGAATCGCGACGCGCGCCTGATCATTTTTGGTGAAGGCGTCTTGCGCGATCAATTGCTGGAACAGGCTCGCAAGCTGGGCGTGGGGCATCGGCTTGACCTGCCGGGCTACACCCATGAGCCCATGGCAGAGGTGGCGGCGGCCGATTGCTTCGTGTTGTCGTCGCGCTTCGAAGGCAGCCCCAATGCGCTGGTCGAAGCGTTGTCCACGGGGACGCGGGTGGTTTCGACCCGTTGCCCGCATGGCCCGCAAGACATCCTGATCAATGGTGTCGTCGCCCCCCTCGTGGCCGTCGATGACCCGATGGCCCTGGCGCAGGCGATTGCCCTGCAACTCTCCACCCCACGAGAAGAACACCGTCAGGCGCGCCTCGACGCGGCCGCCCGTTTCATGAATGCCAGCGCGGTAAAAACCTACCTCAGCGCCCTGCTCGGGAGTCCCTCGCCATGAACCGACTGGAGATCCGCTATTCCACCCTGCGTGACGGCTTCACCTTGTTCGGTGTGCTGTTTTACATCCAGGTGATTTCGTTTGTCCTCGGTTTGGGCAGCGCCTCGAGTTTCGACGACATCGACAAAGACCTCGAAGGCAACGTGACCAACCAGATCTGCGGCCTGATCACGTTGCTGGTGCCTTTGTTTTTCTTCATCCGCAACAAGGTCTTCCTCAGCAAAAGCTTTTACCGCGGCAACTTCTTTCTGCTGGTGTTCCTACTCTGCGTGATCGCCTCCATCGGCTGGTCCTCTGACCCGATGCTGAGCCTCAAACGATTTGTCGCGATGATCAGCGTGGTGTTTTTCGCCGGTTTCATCGCCTACAACTACAGCCTCGAAAAAATCACCTTCATGCTCGGTTGCGCCATTGGCGTGGCGGCGTTGATCGGTTTGATCCTGGCGCTGGTCATGCCCAGCGCCGCGTTCGTTTCCGGCGGTATTCGCGAAGGCGCGTTCAAAGGGATTTTCATGGAGAAGAATGCCGGCGCACGGATCAACGCCATCGCGATCCTGTTGCTGCTGCCGATGATTCGCCAGCGTAACCGCTGGGCATTGTTCTGCTCGTTCTTCTCGCTGATTGCCATCTTGCTTGCCCAGTCGGCGACCGGGGTGGTGCTGGTGATTGCCGGCACGATCAGCTACTGGTATTTCCTGACGTTGATCCGTTTACGCATGAACCGATCGCAGCTGTTGTTCCTCGGCTGCACACTCCTCTACCTGCTGGTGTGCCTGTTCCTCTACAGCAACTTTGCGGTGTTGCTGGAAATGGCCGGTCGTGACCCGTCACTCACCGACCGCACGATGATCTGGGAGCTGCTCGGGCCGTTTGTCGACGATCAATACCTCAAGGGCTACGGCTTCGGCGCCTTCTGGTCCAGCCCCGATGCCGCCGCGTTCATAAAGCGTTGGGGTTACATCGGCAACGCGCACAGCGGTTACGTGGAGACCCTGCTCAACGGCGGCATCATCCAACTGACCGCGCTGGCTCTGCTGCTCGCTGAAGCGCTGATCAAACAGTACCGGGCCGTGACGGCGAACCAGTCTGCGCAGTTTCGCGCCAGCGCCTTGGTGATCATCGGTCTGTTCGCCGTCACCAATTACGTGGCGTACGTGATTCCCAACTACCGCTCTGCCGAGTTCCTGGTGTTCTGCACCCTGGCCCTGTCCTTTCGGCATCACCCTGCGACCTATCCCGAGTTGTCCCCGGCAACCCTGCGTCAGCGTCCGTCTGGCAGGGCATTACCGCGCGATTCAGCCAAAGCGTAAAAAGGAGAGACACCCGTGTCAGACCAAGCCCCGTCTTTACCGCATACAGTGTGTGTCGTGATCCCGATGTACAACGGCGCCGACAGCATTGAGCAAACACTGGCGTCCCTGGCCGGGCAAACCCGACTGCCCGACCACGTCATCGTCGTCGACGATGGTTCCTCCGATGACGGGCCACAACGGGTCAACGCCTTCGCGGCGCCGTTTCGCCTGACGCTGTTGCACCAGGCCAACGAAGGCCAGGCCAGCGCCCGCAACCACGGTCTGCGGCACTCTGAGGAGACGTTTGTGGCGTTTCTCGATGCCGATGACCAATTTCGTCCGCAAAAACTGGAGCTACAGCTGGCCCTGTATGACGAACTGAGTCGTCAAGGCCGGCCGGTGGGGCTGATCGACTGCTACACGCAGGTCAATTACAGCGACGGCAGGCGGCAAATGGACAATCTGCGCAAGAACGGCCGGCATTTCTACGATTTCATCCACGCCAACGTCCTCAATGGCGTATCCACCGCGCTGGTCAAGCGTGACGTGATCCTGCAACTCGGCGGCTTCGATGCCAGCCTGCGTTACTCCGAAGACCGCTTCATGTGGACCCGGATCGCCGAACACTGGGAGATCCACACGGTGCCGCAAGTGCTGCTGGAGCGCACGGTCAATGCCGGCAACATGACCGCGCAACCGAAGAAGTACTACCCGAACAAGATCAGGTTCATCGAGGTGTACCTCGCCCGCTACGGCGCGCAGCTCAGCAAGCAGCAACGGATCGATTTCGTGCTGGGCAACCACACTGACTTTCTCAATGCCTTTTCCCGCAAAGGCGAGCATGCCGACGTGATCGGCGTCTACCGGCGAATGCTGGACTATTCCTGGCAAACGCTGATCTTCGCCAACGGCAAACCGACCTTGCGCTACCTCTATGCCTGTGTTCGAACATTGCGCAAGGCAACGGCGTCAACCACCGCTCATTGAACCGGTATCCGCCATGGCCAATCACCGTCTGGTTACATTGATCTGGATCTTCACCGAGAAATTCGGCCTGATCTTCCTGTCGATGATTACCTTTGTCGCGTATGCCAGGCTGCTATCGCCCGCAGAGCTGGGTGTGGGCACGGTGATCATTGCCATCGTCGAGTTGATCGGCCTGGTGTATTCATCGGTTCTGGAAGACCCGCTGGTACGACTCGAGCGGTTGGAGGACAAACACATCTCCACGGCCTTCTGGGCGGCGGTACTCGTCAGTCTGGCGTCCATCGTCGTCATCTCGGGCGCGGTACTTGTGTACACGCCTGACCCGATGCTGCGATGGATGACGGCGGTGGCCTCGGTGAAAATCCTGTTCACCATGATGGCGCGGGTCTATGTGGCGCAGATGCGCCGTAGCGGCGACTTCAAGACGCTGGCGTCGCGCACGCTGCTGGGCAAGGTGTGTGGTGGCGTCGGCGGCGTCGCTGTCGCGCTTTGGGGATTGGGGGCCTGGGCGGTCATTGCCCAGGCACTGATCATGGAGTTCGTGTCCATCATCGTATTGATGCGCGCAGACCGGCAGCGCATCGCCTTTCATATTGACGGCCCCGTCTTGCGAGAACTGTTGAAGGCTGGTGCACCGGTAGCCGTCAACGCGCTGAGTTCGCAAACGCTGCAGCGTGGGGTCAACGTGGTCCTGGGCATGACGGCCGGCGCAAACGCGGTCGGCATGTTCAACATGGCGATGCGCATCATCGAACTACCCCGCACCGCGATTTACAACGGCCTGCTGAGCTATGCGCTGCCGGTGTTCGCGCGGCGCAGCGCCGATCCATCACGGTTGCGCGCGATCTTCAGCGATTCGACCGCCGTCAGCGGCTTCCTGCTGACGCCCTTGTTCATCGGCATCGCACTCACGGCGCACGACGTGATCCTGTTGATCTTCGGCGCCAAATGGACCGAGGCCATTGCGCCGCTGCAAGTGCTTGCGTGCACGGCAGCCATCGGCAATACCGCCATGTACGCCACGACCGCACTGGTCGCGGTCAATCGCAGTTACCTGACCATCAAGGCCGAAGTGGCAACCACGGTACTGGCACTGGCGCTGGTCTATAGCTTCGGCAGTCTCTATGGCGGCATGGCTGCCGCCCTGGCGTTACTGGCCCGGATGGCGATCATCACACCGTTGCAAATCCGCGGCTTGAACAGCGCAATCGGCTATGACTGGCGGCTGTTTTTCGACACCAACTATCGCAGCGTGATTGCCTCGCTCGTCATGGCCGCATTCGTCCTCCTGGTTTCTTCCCGATCGGGTTTTGAAGGTTACTTGCACCTGATCTGCAACATCGTGGCAGGCGCGCTGAGCTATGCCGTGGCGTATAGCGTCATGCACCCGCGCTGGCCGCAAGAATTCAAATCGGTTTTCACCGCTCGCTGAATTCAATCCCGAAACAGGAACACCTCACCATGCGCAAAACTACGCTGATCACTGGCGGGGCCGGCTACATCGGCTCCCATACCGCCCTGGCGCTCATCAACGCCGGACACCACGTGCTGATACTCGACAACCTGTGCAACAGCTGTCGAGAGTGCATCGCGCGCCTTGAGCTACTAACCGACACCCGGGTCGATTTCATCAATGGCGACATGGGCGACTCGATCTTGCTCGACAACATTTTCAGTCGTTACGACATCGATGCCGTGGTGCATTTTGCGAGTCTCAAATCCGTGGAAGAAAGCATCCGCAAGCCACTGGACTATTACGCCAACAACGTCGCCGGGACACTCAATCTTTGCCGGGCGATGGTGCGTCATGAAGTGTTCAACCTGGTGTTCAGCTCGTCGGCCACGGTGTATGGCGACCCCACGCAAGTACCGATTGCCGAAGATCTCGGCACTGGCAAACCCGTCAATCCCTACGGCCGGACCAAGCTGATGATCGAAGAGCTGCTGACCGACCTGTGTCACTCCGATTCGCGCTGGAACATCGCCTTGCTACGCTACTTCAACCCGATTGGCGCTCACGAGAGCGGGATGATCGGCGAAGACCCCAAGGGCCGCCCCAACAACCTGTTGCCGTGCCTGACGCAGGTCGCGATTGGACGGATGCCCGAACTCACGGTGTACGGCCGCGACTATCCCACCGTGGACGGAACGTGCGTGCGCGACTACATCCATGTGGTCGACCTTGCCAATGGTCATCTGAAGGCGCTGCAGGCATTGCAAGACATGGGTGGCATTCATTCCTGGAACCTGGGCACCGGCATTGGCTATAGCGTGCTCCAGATCATCCACAGTTTCGAAGACGTTACCGGCATCACCATCCCCTTCAGCTTCGCCCCGCGTCGCCCCGGAGACATCGCTCAAATGTGGGCCGACCCGAGCAGGGCTGGACGGGATCTGGGCTGGAGCGCGCAACGCGATCTCGATCAGATGATGGCGGATTCCTGGCGTTGGCAGTCGTGCAATCCGCAGGGCTATCAATCCTCATTCGGCGTAGTGGCATTGACTGCGGTGAAATAAGCAATCGTTCCAACGGTAAGGAAAGCACATGCTCAGAGAATGCCTGTGGGTACTGCTGTTGTCGGTTTCGCTGGCGTGCAGCGCTGCGCCAGCGCCTTCCCGTCCGCCAGCCGCCGGGCTGGTGCTGTGGCTGGACGCGGCCGATGCATCGAGCATGAGTATCGACGCACAGGACCGCCTCCAGCACTGGAACGACAAGTCCGGCAAATCCAACCACGCCACGGTGGACGACGCCATTGGGCCCTCGGGTCCGCAGTTCGTGGCCAACGCCTTGCACGGCCACGCGGTGGTGCGTTTCAATGGCGTTTCGGCGTTTCTGGGCAAAACAATCCGCGTTGGCAATGGCCCGGCAACCCTCCTGATCGTCTCCCGCCGGCTGCCCGAACAGAGCCCGGCAGACCCTTGGCAGCGGCTGTTCAGCTCACGCCCCAATAGCGTCGATAACGACAATGTGCTGCCCAACTTTGCCATTAGCCTGCGACAGGCAGACGCCTACGCGCCGACCATCTCCGTGCTCGAACTTCAAGACGTGCCGATTGGGCCCTACGCGGTCGGGCGCAACGTGGTCGGAAACGCCGACAACTTCAAAGGCGATATCGCGGAAGTGCTGGTGTACGACCGCCCGTTTGCCTCCCTTGCGCAGCAACAAGAGGCGTATCAATACCTGGCGGACAAGTGGTCGGTTGCCATTCCCCGGCAGGCTGATACCTGGACCCGGGTCGGGCCGCTGGGCCCCTTGCCGACACTCGACGACGCCGGCTTGCCCTTGTCCGATCAGGCCGATGCGGGTAACTGGATATTCGACAGCAAACTGTCCGATGACTTCGATGGCGACGTTCTCGACACCGTGCGCTGGCACGTCAACAATGCCCAGGGGAATGAATCCCTGGGCCGCAAGCCGGCGCTGTTCAGGCCGGCCAATGCGTTCTTGGCCAACGGCAACCTGAACATCGTCTTTCGCAAGGAAGCCTTGCCACAGAAGTACGTGCAACTGGGTTTCAAGGATTATTCTTCCGCCATGGTTCGCACGGTCGAGCGCGGTTTTTACGGTTACTACGAGGCACGCGCCAAACCCATGGACTCGGCAGGTTCCAGCGCCTTCTGGCTGGCCTGGACGGGCATGGAAGATAACGCCACCGAGATCGACATCTTCGAAATCGGCGGCAAGACCAAAGACGCTGCCTACGACCGCTTGTACAACATGAACGCCCACCTGTGGGCCACGCCCCAAAGCACCGAACATGTCGCCAGCGCCAGCATCTGGGTCAGCCCCTGGCGCCTGGCGAGTACGTTTCATGTCTACGGCTTCGACTGGCAGCCCGACACCCTGCGCTGGTACGTCGATGGCGTGCTGGTCCGGGAATCCAGGAATACGAATTTCTTCTTTCCAATGCAGATCGTCTTTGACAGTGAGGCCATGTGGCAATGGTTCGGAGTGGTAGACGATGCTGACCTGCCCTCTACCTTCAGAGTCGATTACGTCAAGGTGTGGCAACGCAGTCAGTAGCGTTTCTCAATCATGGATCTGTCCGTCAGGTTCATCCGATTACCCCTGAACTTTCGTTCGAGCAGTCAGGTCGACAGAATTCCAGCCTCATCCGGCTCCCGGGCGGCGGTTAAAAAAACAAGAATGAGGGGCTAACGGTGAATTGTCTGATTTGTGTCGGCGTGGCGGAACGCATTCAGTGCCACGGCCCATGGGAGGAAAGGGATTGTCCGGAATGCGGGCGCTATCGGGTTTCCGATGAGCTGCTTTTGACCTTGATGGATCAAGGCCAGATCTTCGATGTCATCAAAACCAGAAACTGGCTCGAGAGCCAACGCAAGGAAGGTGTTACCCCTTCAATTGAAGTCCATGAGGCGCTACTGCTGCTCTAGCGTTCGCGCTGGATCAACGTTCAATCGGCAGGGAGGTCAGTTGTCAATCAGCGCCAACCCATCTGGAGCGTGTACGTGATCAAACGCCGGCTGAATGAACTGGATTTGCTGCGCTTCCTGGCAGCGCTCGCCGTGGTGTTTTTTCACTATGCTTTTCGCGGGTATGCAAAAGGCGACATGTCTGTAATGCCCTACCCGCTGTTGGCTGAGCCTGCCAAATACGGTTACTTGGGTGTCGAACTGTTTTTCATGATCAGCGGATTCGTCATTCTCATGACCGCGTCGGGCAACAATCTCAAAGCCTTTTTCATATCCCGCGCCATTCGCCTCTACCCTGCTTTCTGGGTGTGCTGCACCCTGACTTTTCTGATCACGCTGGCCATTGGGCAGCCGCGATACACCGCTGATGTTTATCAATACATTATTAACATGACGTTGCTGGGCGACTTTGTAGGTGTCGAGCCCATAGACGGCGTGTACTGGTCGCTGTTTGTAGAAATAAAGTTCTACCTGATGATCTCCATTCTCCTGGCCTTCAAGAAAATAGAAAAAATAGAAACCTGTCTTGTGTGGTGGTTGCTGATCTCTGCCGGTGCCGAAGTATTCGCCTTCGAAAAGTTGCGCTCGGTATTAATTACCGATTACGCCGCCTATTTCATAGCGGGTGCGACGTTCTTCATGATCTGGGCCAAGGGGATCACCAAAACACGAGTGCTGCTCTTGGCTGGGGCATTGGCATTGGCCTGCTTCACCGCCATCGTTTGGGCCGAATTGCTCGAAACCAAATATCCAACCGACTTCGACCCCCTGATCGTCTGCAGCATGATCATCCTGTTCTTCATGACATTCTTCCTGGTCGCAACCAACAAGACTGCAGCCGTAGGGACATTCAACTGGACGGCATTAGGCGCGCTGACTTACCCACTTTATCTACTGCATCAAATGATCGGCTTTATGATTTTCAACATTGCCTACCCGGCGATAAACCCACACCTCCTGCTCTGGGGCACTATCGCGTTGATGATCGGTGCGTCTCATGTCATCCACAAACAAATAGAAACCCCCATTGCCAGGCACATTAAAAAAGCCCTTTCATTCTCCTTCAAACGTGTCGAGGCGAATAAGCCTCGATAAAGCGCCTCCTCCACCGCAGCGCAGCGCAGCGACATGACCGTTGATCTGCAATTTTTGCTAACGCCCAATAAAAACATATTTTGATGCTTTAATTGATATTGTCGAACAATCCCACCTACAGAGGGTGCCGTGATGAATATCAAAACCTTGGCTTTATTGTTGTTGGCCCTGTGCGCTCAACCCGTCTGGAGCCAGACGCCCCCCGCTTCACCGCCCGCCGCCGACAGCGCGGCACTCACCACCCGTCTCGCTCTGCGGGACCTGTGGGTCGAGCATATTTTCTGGATCAGAAGCTACGCCATTGCCAATCAGGAGCACGACAAGGCACAGGCTAAAGTCGCCGCCGATCAGGTGGTCGATAACGCCACCAAAATCGCCAACAGCATCGCCCCGCTCTACGGCCAGCCCGCTGCCGATCAGTTGCTCAAGCTGCTTGCCGGTCACTGGGGCGCGGTGAAACACTACAGCGACGCCACCGTCGCCAAGGATGCTAAAGGCAAGCAGGCCGCCGTCGCTGACTTGACCAGCAACGCCAAAGCCATCGCCGCCTTCCTGGCCAAGGCCAACCCCAACTTGCCGGAGAGCACCCTGGTGACGATGCTGGCCGCCCACGGCGGGCACCATGTCAGCCAGATCGATCAAATCGCCGCGCACGACTATGCCGGCGAAGCCAGCACCTGGAACATGATGCGCACCCACATACTCGCGCTGGCCGACGCACTGACGGCGGCGCTGGTCAAACAGTTCCCGGAAAAATTCTGACCCGCGCGAGGACACCCCATGCTTGAAGGACTGGGCCGAACCCAGCAGGACTTGCTCAATGCGCTGCTGCACCATGCACGCGGCATGAGCATTGACGAGCTGGCCGAGCAGTTGGCCGTCACCCGCACCGCGATTCGCCAGCACCTGGCGGCGCTGGAGGGTGCCGGCCTGGTGCTGCGCGGTGATACGCGCCCGACGGGGCGGCGTCCGGAGCAATTGTATCAGCTCACCGACCATGCGAAGGAGCAATTCCCTCGCCAGTATCAGCTGCTGGCCAGTGTCCTGATTGACGAAGTGGCTGGCATCATCGGCCCCGAAGCCCTGGCGGCACTGATGCGCAGCATGGGTCGTAAACTGGCGCTGGACCGTGAACAGCACGTGGTGGACGAAGGCACCATCGTGCAGCACATGAATCAGGCCGGGTACGAAGCCGAGGTGATTTTTCGCAGCTCGGACGATAAGGAAATCGTCGCGCACAACTGCGTATTCCACCGCCTCGCCGCCGCGCACCCGGTGGTCTGCGAGCTGGACCTGGCCTTGATCGGCGCGTTGGGGGGGGGTGAGGTCGACCATACGGAATGCATGGTTCGGGGCGGAAATGTCTGCCGGTTCAAACTGCGGCCGAGTGAGCCTCAGGAAGAGGCTGAAGCGACCACAGAACCGGAACCGACGCCTTGAATCATCGGTGAAACCCTGGCCACCGGCCGGCGCCTTCAAGTAGGGGGCGTCGCCGCCGATACACCTGAAAGCGTCACGGATACGACGTACCGTGTCTGGCATCGAGCGTCTCAACGCTCCCACTTGCGAGCGGTCCTCGCCAAGGAAGCACAATGATCACTGTCTCAACTTCAACGAATGCGGCGATGTCTGCCTACGCGGCGGCTGTCGATTCGAAGTCTGCCAATACCCGACAGCAGGTCGGTCAAGACGAGACGGCGCAGATCCAGACGTCAAACACTGATTCAGTGAGCCTCTCCAGCACCTCCACCGATTACAGCAACTCGATCGTCGGCAATGCGCCGTACTTTCCGGTCCGCGCGGGGATGAATGCCGACGCGCTGGTGCTTGGCGCGTCCAAGCCTGGCGCAGTCTCCAGTTCCAAGGACAAGACCTTCCCGGAAGTGGCCGCCGACGCGCGCAAGCGCATGGATGAAAAATACGCGCAGATGACCGCCAGCAGCCAGCCATACGCCAAGACGGATGAAGACCGTAATGCACTGTTTGGCGACCTGGATCGGCGTTCGTTGAACGCCGTCGCCACCAATGAAGGCGGCAAGTTCACCGCCGATGAACAAGCGTCGGCCCAAGCCTTGATGCGCCAGCAAGGCCGGCTCGCCACCGGTTATTACAGTGGCCCGGCGGACCAGGAAAAAAACTGGAAAGACCCGTTCGCCAACGACCCGGTTGCCCGCGCTCATGCCGCCCTGGATTTTCTCGACAACATGAGCCCCGAAGAAAAGAACACGCCGCAATGGCTGACCCAACACCTGTCGCTGGAAGCGGCACTGAACCAGAGCGCCGGCTCGGATCCCGCCGATAAGAAGTCCGGGCATTTTCACAACCTGGCTGAAATCCTCGCGGGTGTAGTGACGGATGGCTTGGACAAGGACAAAGCCGACGATGCCAAAACGGCCGACCCTCTTGCCCACCTTCTGGACACGCTTCAAACGCAGGTTTCCTGATCCCGCCACCCCCCCTGTAGGAGCCGAGCTTGCTCGCGATAGCGCAGTGTCAGTCGATACAAATGTTGACTGATACACCGCCATCGCGAGCAAGCTCGGCTCCTACAAGGGGACTGCGGTGGATGCGCTGTTTAGGCAGCGGAGAGCTGGCGTTTGCGAGCGGGCAACGCGATGACTAACGCCAGCACGATCAACCCCGCCGCCAGCGCAAACGTGACACGCATGCCATTGCCTGCAAACACCGCGCCCATCACCGAAGCGCCCGTGATCAACCCCAGATTGCGCGACAGGCTGAGCAACCCGGCGATCACGCCCCGCTGATCGGTGCTGACACCGCTCATGATCAACGTATTGTTGGCCGCCTGAAACAGCGCATAACTGGCGGTGATGACTGCGATGGGCGCGACATAGCCAGGAATGCCGAAACCGATCGGCATAATCGACAACACCCCCGTACCCAATGCCATGAATGTCAGCCCAAACACCGTCATGCGCTGCGCGCCAAAACGGTCCACCAGACGACCGGCCGGCACTCCGGCCAGCGCCGCCACCAGTGGGCCGACCGACAACGTAAGCCCGACCAGCGCCGCCTTCAGCCCCAGCGTGCCCGACAGATAAAACGGCCCGACCACCAGCGTCGCCATCATCACCGTCGACACCAGCACGCTCATGACCAGGCTCGCACTCAACCGGCGATCCTGGAACAGCGCCAGCCTGATCAAGGGCGATGACGCTTTCGCTTCGACGAACAGGAACATCCCGGCACCCACCACCGCAACCAGCAGCAACAGCAGGTTGAGCGAACCCCAATCGCCCAACGTCATGGCCAGCGCATACGCGCCGAGCGTCAGCGCCAACAGCAGCGTCCCCGGCAAATCGAAACCACCTGGCCGGGAGACTGAACGATCCGCCGGTAAACAGCGATAGGCGAGCACGAAATTCAGAACGCCCACCGGCACATTGACCAAAAAAATCGCCTGCCAGCCAACCCCGCAAATCAACATGCCCCCCAGTGCCGGACCGAGCGTGGTACCGATCGCCGACATCGTACCGAGCAAGCCCATGGCGCTGCCGGTCTGCGCCTTCGGCACCGTGTCCGCGACAAACGCCACGGTGAGCGCCAACATGACGGCTGCACCGAGGCCTTGCACCGCGCGGGCCGCGACCAGCCAGCCCAATGAAGGTGCGAGCCCGCAGGCGAGCGAGGCCAGAGTAAAAATCGCGATCCCGCTCAACAGCAAGCGCTTGCGCCCGACAAGGTCACCGAGTCGTCCGGTGCTGACGATCAATGTCGTGATCGCCAACAAGTACGCCAGCACGATCCACTGGACCTGCGCAAACGTTGCGTCAAAGGCATGAGCCAATGTCGGTAATCCGGCATTGGCGATGCTGGTGTCGAGTGAAGGCATCAACATCGACAGCGAAAGACTGGCGAGTGCCCAACGGGCCGATCCTGATTGCGTGATGAGTTTCATTGCCTGGCCACTGATCAAAAGTTGGTCTCCAGCGTATGGCCGGACGTGGCATGGCGGAAGACGCACGGCTTGCACTTGATACCTGCACGCAACGCCACGTCACCGCAAAGTCGTGCTAGCGTTCACCCCATGACTACTCCTGATCTGAACCTGCTGATTACCCTCGATGCCCTGCTCACCGAAGGCAGCGTCGCGGGCGCCGCCCGACGCTTGCGCCTGAGCCCGTCGGCCATGAGCCGTGCGCTGGCGCGATTGCGGGAAACCACCGGCGACCCGTTATTGGTGCGCGCCGGACGCGGCCTGGTGCCGACGCCCCGCGCACTCGAACTGTGCGAACAGGTGAGTCAACTGGTGCTGCACGCCGAGGCGGTGCTGCGCCCTGCCGAGCAACTCGACCTCAAACACCTGGTGCGYACATTCACCCTGCGCACCAGCGATGGCTTCGTCGAGAACTTCGGGCCGGCTCTTATCGCCCGCATCAGCGAGCAAGCACCCGGCGTGCGTCTGCATTTTGTGCAGAAACTCAATCAGGACCGCACGCTGCTGCGCGACGGAACCGTCGATCTGGAAACCGGCGTGGTGGACGACACCACCAGCCCCGAAGTGCGCACCCGCGCGTTGTTTCAGGATCGCTTCATCGGAGTGGTACGCGTCGGGCACGGGTTGAGCGAGGGCGAGATCACCCCCGCCCGTTACGCGTCCGGCCGGCACATTCTGGTGTCGCGACGCGGGCGGGATAAAGGGCCGATGGATGACGCCTTGAAATCACTGGGGCTTGAGCGAGACATCGTCACCATCGTCGGCGGGTTTTCCGCCGCGCTGGCCCTGGCCCGCGCCTCGGATCTGATCGCTGCCGTACCCGAACGGCACACGCAAAACCTGCGCGCCGGACTGCACAGTTTCCCGCTGCCGGTGATGACTCCAGCGATCACGGTTTCCATGCTCTGGCACCCGCGAATGGACGCGGACTCGGCGCATCGGTGGTTGCGCGAATGTGTGCGTGAGGTGTGCACGCAGACCCAGTAATCCTCACCTTGACCAGATCGCTTGGGGAACGCACACCACGCCATCGAACAACAATCGCGCGGTGCGCATCAGCCCGCATCCCGCCAATTGACCATCCTTCAATCGCAGTTCCACGGTGAATTCCCCGGTCGGATGTTCAATCGATAACCGGCGTAGATCCCCCTCGCCAACACTGGCGAGCCCCGCCGCAACCGTGCCCTCGATCAAACAGGCAGCCGCCACACTGACCGCACCGAAGACACCGATGCTGGTGTGGCAACGATGAGGAATGAAGCTGCGAGTGCTCAGTGCCCCACCCTCGTGCGCCGGCGCAATCAGGCACATTTTCGGTACGTTGCGCAGCCGTACATCCCCCAGATTCATGCGCGGTCCGGCTTGCAGGCGGATGGCTTCAAGACGCGCCTTGAGTTCGATATCGTCGTCCAGTTGCCCGGGACTTTCATAACCACTGCGACCCAGCGCCTGGGCACGAATCAACACCACCGGCATGCCATTGTCGATGCAGGTGACTTCAACACCGTCGAACACATCCAGCGCATTGCCAGTCGGCAGCAGCGCACCACAACTGGAGCCGGCAATCTGCTCGAACTCGACGATCAGGGGCGCGGCATGCCCTGGCACGCCATCAATTCGCGCATCGCCTGAATAGCAGACGACGCCATCGGGTGTGGGGACATGCGCCACGGCCATCTGCCCGGTGTTTTCCATGAAGATTCGCACCGAAGTCACGTCGACAGTGACCGCCACCAATCCACGTTCGATGGCAAACGGTCCGATCGCCGCGAGAATGTTGCCGCAGTTTTGGCCGTAATCGACGCGGGCCTCGTCGACCAGCACTTGAGCGAACAGGTAATCAACGTCCGCCTCGGCGCGCGCGGAGGGTTTGATGATCGCCACTTTGCTGGTCAACGAGTCGCCGCCGCCAACGCCGTCGATCTGACGCGTGTCCGGTGAGCCCATGACCGCCAGCAGCACCCGGTCACGCAACGCCGGCTGATCGGGCAAATCACTCGCCAGAAAATACGCGCCTTTGGACGTGCCGCCGCGCATCAACAGGCAGGGAATACGAGTCTGTCCCATGTTCAGTCTCCGAGCTCGTCGAGACTGTCGACATAGCGCAAGCCCTTCTCGGCCAGCCGGCCCCGCATGTTGTAGATATCCAGGCCCAATTCGCCCTTGGCCAGGCGCAAGGCTTTCTGTTCTTCCAGGTCAGCGCGGGCGCGGCTGGCTTTCAAGACCTGCGGCACTTCGGCGCGACGCACAATCACCACACCGTCGTCATCGGCCACCACCACATCCCCCGGATTGACCAATTGACCACCGCACACCAGCGGCAGGTTGACCGAACCCAGCGTTTCTTTGATCGTGCCTTGGGCGCTGATGGCGCGGGACCAGACCGGGAAGCCCATTTCGCGAAGCGTATGGGTGTCGCGCACGCCGGCGTCAATCACCAGCGCGCGCACACCGTGAGCTTTTAGCGAGGTCGCCAGCAGATCGCCGAAGTAGCCATCGGTGCAGGGTGAACTGGGGGCAACCACCAGGATGTCGCCGGGCCGGCATTGCTCCACGGCCACATGAAACATCCAGTTATCGCCCGGTGCGACCAGCACGGTAACGGCTGCGCCGCTGATGACGGTTCCCTGTTGAATCGGTGTGATGGTCGACGCCAGCAAGCCCTTGCGGCCTTGTGCTTCATGAAGGGTGGCGACGCCGAAACGTCCCAGTTCATCAACCAGCGATACCTCGGCCCGGGGAATATTGCGCACCACAATGCCGGTTTTTCCGATGTATTCGCTCATGCCAGGTTCTCCGTCACTCGCGGGAAGATGCTCTGGTAGCCCTCGCCATACACGATGTTGCGGGTCGAGGTGATCCCGACGTTGCGTTTGGCTTGTACACCCCGCTGCAGGGCAACACGGGTGTAGTACTCCCACAGGTGTTCCTGACCGGCCATGCACTGGATTGCCGCGTATTTCTTGTCCCAGACATCAGTGATGTCCAGCAGCACATCCGGGCGCCATTCGCATTGCTCCGGCTGGTGCGGTTCGAAGCTGTACACCGGTGGCGCGCCGACGATTTTCTCGCCCGGTTTGTAGCCCTCGGCCTGGGCAATGATGCGCGCCTCTTGCGTGAGGTTCATGGCCAGCGGGTGGTCGTAGTTGTAGGGGTCTTTCAGCGAGTGGCTGAGGACGAATTCCGGCTGGACCCGGCGAAATACATCGGCCAGGCGGAACAGCGTTTCCTTGTCGGCGCGCATCGGGTAGTCACCGATGTCGAAGAACTCGACGCTGGCACCCAGAATATCGGCGGCGGCCTGAGCCTCTTCGCGGCGTGCGGCTTTGACCTTCGATTCGCTCATTTCGCCCTTGCGCCAGAGCTTGGCGGACTCACCGCGCTCGCCGAACGACAGGCATACGATGTGCACGTTGTAACCCTGCTGCGCGTGCAGGGCGATGGCACCGCCAGCACGCCAGACGAAATCGGCGGAATGTGCGCTGACAACCAGCGCGTTTTTGGATGACATGATCATTGCGGGGGCTCCTCCTGCGTTTCGAAAGAGCATCGCATCGGGGCCCATCGGCGGAGTAATGCGTTCGAGTGTTCGAGGTATGCGTTTTTTTTATTGCCACCCTTTCAGGGCAAAGGCATAGTCCGGCTGAACGCGGACCCGCCGAGCATGAACCCCATGGAAACCCTCGAACTTCCCAGCCTGATGCACGTGCGCGCCTTCGTCCGGGTGGCCGATCACGGCAGTGTGTCCAAGGCTTCGGTGGCGCTGTTTCGCGCCCAGTCGGTGGTCACCCGCTCGATTTCCGAGCTGGAGGCGCGGCTTGATGTGCCCTTGTTCGAGCGGCACGCCAACGGCATGCGATTGACCGATTTCGGCGAACGCCTGTTGCCCCGCGCCCGACGCGTGCTGGCTGAACTGGAGAGCGTGCCGAAATTGCTGGGCGTCGGTGATAAACCATCCGTCGAGCCGCTGTATCTGCTACAGGCCAGACGCCTGCAAGTGTTCGTCAAACTCTGTGAAACGCAGCACATGCAGACCGTGGCCAGCCTGTTGGGCCTGAGTCAGCCTGCCGTGAGTTCGACGCTGAAGGTGCTGGAAAGCGGTTGCGGTCAAACCCTGTTCGAACGCACGCCTCGCGGGTTGCAGCCGACCCGGGCCAGTCATGAAATCCTGTTCGCAATCCGTCGGGCGCTGAACGAACTGCGTCATATCGATACCGACATCACTGCGATTCGCGGGGCATTGCAAGGCGTGGTGCAGGTCGGCGCCCTGCCCTTGGGCCGCACCCGCATCTTGCCCGAAGCGATTGTGCGCTTGATGGCCGAACACCCCGGTATTCAGGTGATCACCAATGAGAGCCCATTTGATTTGCTGGCGACGGAACTGCGTGCCGGCGATGTGGATTTCATTTTTGGTGCCTTGCGCTCGGCAGCCTATGCCAGCGACCTGAGTGGCGAGTCGTTGTTCACGGAAGACATGGTGGTGTTGGCCCGGCGCAATCATCCGCTCGCGACGCAAACCGATCTGCAACACGCACTCGGCGCCACGCAATGGGTGCTGCCGCGCGCCGGCTCCCCCGCCCGAAAGATGCTCGATGACTGCTTCACCGGGTTCGGCATCGCCGCGCCGCGGCCCGTGGTGGAAAGTGCCGACATGGCGATTATTCGCGGGCTGTTGCTGCGCTCGGACATGCTCGCAGCGGTGTCCGCCCATCAACTGGAACAGGAGATTGCCAGCGGCGAGTTGTGCATCCTGCCGCTGCAGCTGAAACAAACCACCCGCGCTATCGGCCTGACCTACCGCAACGGCTGCCTGCATTCACCGGTGGCGCTTGCCTTGATGGACATGATCCGCCGGGTGATTCGCGAGGAGGCAGCCAACCAAACGATGAGTATTCAGCCTGACGTTAGAGCAAGCTGAGCGGGTAGCTGACAATCAAACGGTTTTCATCAAACTCATTGGTGCTGTAATCGCGGCGGATGCTGGAATTACGCAGCCGCATGTTGAGGTTTTTGAAGGTGCCGCTCTGCACCGTATACCCCAACTCCGTCTCACGCCCCCACTCTTTGCCATCACTGACCGCGCCGACGTGAATGTTGTCACCGCTGATGTAACGGTTCATCAGGGTCAGGCCGGGCACACCGAGGGCGACGAAATTATAGTCGTGACGCAGCTGCCAGGACTTCTCCCGGGCACTGTCATAACTGCTGTTGTAACTGTCGTTGGCCAAGGTGCCGCCGCTGGTGCCGTTGACCCGCATCCATGCATCATCGCCGGTGAGTTTTTGCAGGCCAACGTAAAACGTGCTGCCGCCATACTTGGCCGAGAGCAACGCCGATGCCGTGCGGTTATCCAGATCGCCGGCTCGGGCGCCGCCGTCTTCACTGCCCCAGAAGTAGCCCAGATTGGCGCCGAGCGTCCAGGCGCCCAGCGGCTGACTGTGGACGATTTGCAGGTATTGCTGCTGATAGATGTCCTTCAGTTGCGCGTTCCATACACCGATCATCGTGCGCTTGTCGTTGAAGCTGTATTCACCGCCGACAAAGTTGAAACGGTCAGAGGTGAAGGCGGCTTTACCCTGCATGAACATGTCTTCCATGCTCGCATCGTTGCGGGGGCTGTTCTGGCGGAACTGCCCGCCGTACAGGTTCAGGCCGGCAACTTCCTGCGAGGTGATCTGCCCGCCCTGAAAAGTTTGCGGCAACGAGCGGCCATCGTCGGAACGCAGGATCGGCAGCACCGGCATCCACTCACCGACCTTCACTTCGGTTTTACTGACTTTCATCTTCCCGGCCACTGCCAAACGACCAAAATCATCGGCAGGACGTCCGTCGCTGGCAATCGGCAACAACTGGGTGCCGCCCGTGCCTTTACCGCCATCGAGTTTGACCGACAAGAGGCCTAGCGCATCGACGCCAAAGCCCACCGGCCCCTGAGTGAACCCGGACCGCGCATCGAGGATGAAACTCTGTGTCCATTCCTCGGCTTTGCCTTGCGGATAAGCCGGGTTGGTGAAGTTGCGGTTGATGTAGAAGTTACGCAGGTTGAGGTTCGCGCTGGCGTCCTCCAGGAATCCAGCCGCCGACCCCGTCAGAGGAAACGCGCAAGCCAGGGTGAACGTGCAGACGATACGAGGGTTAACCGTGATTTTCATTGTTATTGTTTTCCGATTTTTGGGTAAAGAAAGGCCCTGCGCCTGCCAATGCCGGGCACAGTGAGATCAAACAGAACAGTGGGTTGGGCGGCCCCTTGAGAGCCGCGAGAATGTCGGCGCGATCAGCGCGGCGCTTTGCCCGCCACCGAATAGAGCACCTGCTGATTGCGGGTTTTCATGAAGTCTTCCAGGCTCTGCCCACGCATGGCCGCGTAGACCTGCAGATTGGGGATGCCCAGCACCGCCGCGAGTTTTTCCAGCACAAAGAAAATCGCCCCGTACTGGATCAGCCCGCGCCAATCGCGGCGTCGCAACAGATCACGCTCTTCTTCGCTCAAGCCGCCTTCGTCGAACAACGCTTCGGGCGCATCGAGAAAACGCTGACGCCACTCAGGCTCGATCATGCGGTGCAAAAACTTGTTCAGGCGATAGCCCTTGGCGCTGCGCTCCAGGGTGAACGGGTACGTCCCTTCCAGTTTCTCGATCCCGGCCAACTGGTGTTGCATGTGCTGCAAATGGCGGGCGTTGACGTCGGCAGGCACCGGTCGATCCTGATTTTCCAGGAGCAAGGTGGCGATACCGGTCATCGACGGCAGGTAATAGTCCTGATGCAGGTTTTTTACGGTGGCCGACAACGCACCGCGCATGATCAGCCAAGTGATCACCTCCGAGCCTTCCATCCCGCCCAGTGTGGCGTACTCGGCGTGAGTCAATTGAGTCAGGCGGACCGGGTCGTTGACGAGCAGATCAATGAACTGCGCGTCCCACTCAGGGTTGTTGAATCCACAGCGCTCACCATGCACCTGATGCGACACGCCGCCGGTGGCGACAATGGCGACCTTGAGGTCTTCGGGGTAACTTTCGATGGCCCGAAGCAACGCCTGGCCCAACTTGTAGCAACGCAGCGCGCTGGGCACCGGAAACTGCAACACGCCGACCTGCAGCGGGACGATCTCCACCGGCCAATCCGGCTCGCACGGCAACAGCGCCGACATCGGCGAGAAGAAGCCATGATCCAGCGGTTTGTCGCGGAAAAAACTCATGTCGAACTCATCAGCCATCAGGCTTTCGCCGATGTGTCGCGACAGTGCCGCGTGACCGCCAACCGAAGGCAGCGAGCGAGGATTGCCGCCCTCGTCGGCGACTTCGTACCGCTCATCGACCCCAAGGGAAAACGCGCCATAGTGGTCGAAGAAAAACGAGGTCACATGGTCGTTGAAGATGTAGAACAACACGTCGGGTTGCTGTTCTTTGAGCCAGACCTTGATCGGTTCGAAGCCTTCGAAAATCGGCGCCCAGGCCGCCTCGTTCTGTTTGTCGTGATCGACGGCGAAGCCGATGGTGGGCGTGTGTGAGACAGCGAGGCCACCGATGATGCGTGCCATAACGAATTCCTGTGTTTGAAAAAGATTATTGCGCCAGCAAGGTCCGGTTGACCCGGCGTCGTGCATGACCGTTGGCCAGGATCGCCAGCGCAGCGATAAAGGCCGGCACGCTCAACAGGGCGAACAACAACGGCAGACCCAAGCCGAGGCTGAGTACCGCACCACCGATGAGAGAACCAAAGATAGCCCCGAAACGCCCGATGCCCAGCATCCAGCTCACCCCGGTGGCGCGGAAGTCGGTCGGGTAATAGCCCGGCGCGAAAGCGTTGAGGCCCGTTTGCGCACCGCTCATGCAGAACCCTGCCGCCACCACGCCGAACGCCAACAGGCTCGACTCAAGGCTGAAGGCCCCCAGCAGCAGAATGAATGCACCGCCCAACGCATAGGAGGTCGCGATAACGGCGTTCGGGTTCCGCCGGTCCATGGCCCAACCCACCAGGATCGCACCCACCGTGCCGCCAATCTGGAACAGGCCGGTAATGGTCGCTGCCCGTTCGATCGACAAACCGCCCTCGCGCAACAGCGTCGGCATCCAGCCCATGGTCAGGTAGATCACCAGCAGGCCCATGAAATAGGTGAGCCAGAGGGCAAACGTGCCGAGGCGGAAACGTTCGGTGAACAGCATGCGCACCGGGGCTTTTTGCTGAGCCTGGGGCTCGGTCATGATGAATTGGGTGGCGCTGGTGAACGTCCCGCCCAACTTGTTCAAGGCATTGGCGATCTGGCTGGCTGGAGCATTGCGAGCCGCCAGAAAACGCGCCGACTCTGGCAACAGCAACCACAAGAACGGCACCAGCAACAGCGGCAGAACCCCGCCAAAGAGCAGCACCGATTGCCAGCCGTGGCTCGGAATCAGCCACGCCGCGACAAAGCCACCCAAGCCCGAGCCCATGTTGAAGCCGGTAAACATGAGGGTGATGAACAGTGAGCGGTTGCGCTCCGGCAGGTATTCAGACAGCAATGTGGTGGTATTGGGCATTGCCGCGCCCAGCGCCACCCCCATGAACAATCGCAGTATCGCCAGCTCATAGGGATTGCGGGCAAACGCACAGGCCAGGCTCAACACACTGAAACCGGTGACGGCGCACAGCAGCACTTTTTTGCGTCCCAGGCGGTCGGCATAAGGGCCCGCCGTCAACGCACCGATGGCCAGACCGACCATGCCGGCACTCATCACCGGGCCGAAGGCGGCTTTGGAAAGCCCCCACTCTTGAATCAGCGAAGGGGCGATAAAGCCCATGACGGCAACGTCAAAACCGTCGAACAGCACAATGAAAAAACACAGGGCCATGATCAGCCATTGGTAAGGTGCAACCGGTCGGTTGTCGATCCACGCCTTGATGTCGACTGTTTCGTTACTCATGCATTCACCTTCTTATTTTTTTAGAAATTGCGGCAGGCGTGGAGTCGATGCGCGACAGTCAACCTGTTGGGCGTGACTCTAAAGCCGCAGGCGCCCGCCCCGCCTCTGGGAAATCCTTAAGGGGGTATCGGTTTTTCTTATCGGGCTGGTTTTGCGAACCGGGGCTAGACTTAAAAGCCCCGGCTTGGGCCGCACCGGTCAAGTCTTAGATGTGAGGAAAAGTCATGAGCGACAAAGACGATCTGCGCAAATACTCTTCCGAAGTCATCGACGGCGTCGAAGCCGCTCCCGCCCGCGCCATGCTGCGCGCCGTGGGTTTTACCGATGAGGATTTCAAGAAACCACAGATCGGCATCGCCTCCACTTGGGCGATGGTCACGCCGTGCAACATGCACATCGACAAACTCGCCCTGGAAGCCGAAAAAGGCGCGAACGCGGCGGGTGCCAAAGGCGTCATTTTCAACACCATCACCATCTCCGACGGCATCGCCAACGGTACCGAAGGCATGAAGTATTCGCTGGTGTCGCGCGAGGTGATCGCCGATTCGATTGAGGTGGTGGTCGGTTGTGAGGGCTTTGACGGCCTGGTGACCGTCGGCGGTTGCGACAAGAACATGCCGGGCTGCCTGATTGGCATGGCGCGGCTGAATCGGCCGTCGATTTTCGTCTATGGCGGCACCATTCGCCCGGGTGCCGGCCACACCGACATCATTTCGGTGTTCGAGGCCGTGGGTCAGCAAGCACGGGGCGATATCAGCGAGATTCAGGTCAAGCAGATTGAAGAAGTGGCGATCCCCGGCCCCGGCTCTTGCGGCGGCATGTACACGGCCAACACCATGGCGTCGGCCATTGAAGCGCTCGGTATGAGCCTGCCCGGTTCCAGCTCCCAGGAAGCGGTCGGCAGTGACAAGGCGTCAGACAGCTTTCGCGCCGGTCAGCAGGTCATGGAATTGCTCAAGCTGGACCTCAAGCCGCGCGACATCATGACCCGCAAAGCCTTTGAARATGCGATCCGTGTGGTCATCGCCCTCGCCGGCTCGACCAATGCCRTGCTGCACCTGTTGGCCATGGCCAATGCCGTGGATGTCGAACTGACGCTGGACGACTTCGTCGAGCTGGGCAAGGTGTCCCCGGTGGTGGCGGACCTGCGCCCCAGCGGCAAATACATGATGAGCGAACTGGTCGCCATTGGCGGCATCCAGCCACTGATGAAACGCATGCTCGCCGCCGGCATGCTGCATGGCGACGTGCTGACGGTCACCGGAAAAACCCTGGCGGAAAACCTCGAAAACGTTGCCGACTACCCCGAAGGCCAGGACGTGATTCTGCCCTTCGACAAACCGATCAAAAAGGACTCGCACCTGGTGATACTGCACGGCAACCTCTCGCCCACCGGCGCCGTGGCCAAGATCACCGGCAAAGAAGGCCTGCGCTTTGAAGGGACGGCCCGCGTCTATCACGGTGAAGAAGGTGCGCTGGCCGGCATCCTCAATGGGGAGGTCAAGGCCGGCGACGTCATCGTGATCCGTTACGAAGGGCCAAAAGGTGGCCCGGGCATGCGCGAAATGCTTTCGCCCACGTCTGCGGTGATGGGCAAGGGATTGGGCAAGGACGTCGCGCTGATTACCGATGGCCGTTTTTCCGGCGGCTCGCACGGTTTTGTGGTCGGGCATATCACACCGGAAGCGTTTGAAGGCGGGCCAATCGCGCTGATTGAAGACGGCGACCGGATCACCATCGACGCCGAAACCCGGCAGATCACCGTCGACGTGACCGACGCGGTATTGGCCGAGCGCAAGACCCGCTGGGTCCGCCCGGAATCCAAGTACAAACGCGGGGTGCTGGCCAAATATGCGAAGACCGTGTCCAGTGCTTCGGAAGGCGCGGTGACGGATAAGTACCTCTAAAACATCAGAGGCCCGAACGTCTGAAGAACACATGGATGTGTATAGGCGACTAAAATTTATAGGGGGCTCACTTCAGCACGCCTTTGTAAGGCAGGAGGCTTACGATGAAAATCGTATCTTCGCTGGCGTTGATGGTCGCGGCTGGCTGCATCTCGGTGGCTGTAGCAACCCCGCAGCAGATCGACGCCGTTCCCTTGAACGCAACTACTTACAATGCCGGACATATCGCTCAGGCCGTTCTAACCCCCTTGAACACTGGTGAGACGGAACTCTCATTGTTCGTGGGTGGTGTACCCGATGGCACTTTAGTTCCGGCGCACTTGTATACCTATGTCTACTCGGGAAGCTGTGCCCGGCATGAGCCGAAACCGGCCTATTCACTCAACCAGGTAGTGACTGACAACTTCAACGAAACAGAGGGAATCCAACTCCAGAAGACTGTGCCTCTGCCATACGAAACGCTGCGCTCCGGCCATTACTCGCTGGTGGTGCGCGATAGCCCGGCCGATGGCAATCACGATATTTTCTGCGGTGAACTTATCTAAGAACCTCTCCTCCCGCTTCCACGCAAAAGCGTGGGAGCGGGAAGACGTGCTGACCAGATGCTTACTGTTGAAATCTGTCAGAGCCGAAACCGGTCCACCGATTGCGACAGTTTGCCCGCCAGGCTCGACAGTTCATCGGTAGTCGAGGCGGTCTGGCCGATGACCTTGCTGTTGCCCTCCGACATACCGGCGATCGTGTCCACCTGATGGGCAATTTCGTTGCTGGCCAGGCTTTGCTCGCCGATGGTGCGGGTAATGTCGTTGACCAGTTGCGTGGTACTCAGCGTCGCACTGAGGATTTCACGGATGGCGCGCTCAACGTCGGCCGTCACGGCCATGCCTTTGTCCACCTGTGCCACGCCCGCCTCCATGCTGGTCACCGCCTCGCGGGTGCTTTGCTGGATGCGCGAGACCATGCTGGCAATTTCCTGGGTGGAGGCGCTGGTGCGTCCGGCGAGGCTACGCACTTCGTCGGCGACCACGGCAAAACCACGGCCCTGCTCACCGGCGCGCGCCGCCTCGATGGCGGCGTTCAAGGCCAGCAGGTTGGTCTGGTCGGCGATGCCCTTGATCACCTGAATGATGCTGAAAATCCCTTCGGACTCCTTGTCCAGCGTGCGAATCACCTGGGCCGATTGCTGCGCGGAACGGGCGATGCCGTCCATGTCTGCGACGACCTGATGGATCACCCGACCACCATCCTTGGCCAGTGATTCAGCCTGATTGGCCATGTCCAGCGCGCGTTCGGCGTGGCGGGTGATTTCCTCGATGCTCGCGGTCATTTCGCTTGCGGCGGCGGCCATGGTGCTGGCGGCGGCGCTTTGCTGCTGGCTGCTGTCGGCGACCTGATGGCAACCGCTGCTCAATTGATCGCTCATGCCACTCACGCCGTGAGCGTTGCTGCGCACCACTTCGATCATGCCGCGCAAGTCGCGTTGCATCGTGGCGAGGCTGCGAATCAGGGTGCTGGCTTCGTCTTTTTGCGTCGGCTCGACAATCGGTTCGCTGAGGTTGCCATGGGCGATGCTGATGGCGATGCGATTGGCGGTCTGCAAAGGCCCCATGATGCTCAGCATCACCCAGCGTCCCTGAATGAGCAGCAACACCAGACTGGCGATGAGCACGACGCCGAGGGTGAAGTTGGCGCTCTGGATCGCTTGCTGGGTATTTTGGCTGGTCTGTTGCGTGTTGGTTTCGATCAGCTCGCTGAGGGCCGCCATCTGATCTTCCAGTTGGCTGAACGCGGCATTGAAGGTGCCCAGTTCTTTCTGCGCGGCTTCGGGGTTTTCCAATGCCAGGCCAACGATGCGCTCTGCCGCAGCGATGTAGGTGTCCAGACTCGGCTTGACCTTGTTCAGGGCAACCTTGAGGGTGTCGTTGACCGGCAACTTGAGGTTTTCACCCAGCACTTCGCGAAAATGCGTCGTGTGTTCTTCGATTGAACTGTGCACCTCGACCTTGCTGCTGGTGCTTTTGCCCAGGCCGACCAGCATCGCCGACAACACATCGGCGCGCAGGGCGTCATGCATCATGTCGGCTTCGAGGTGATTGCGCAGCGCGGTCATGCTGACCTCGCTCTCATTCACCGCTTCGGCCATCTGCGTGTTACCTACGTAACTGACCAGACTCACGATCAGCGCGGTGAGCAAGCTGGTGCCAATCAACAACAGTAATCGCAGTTTTATCGACACGGTGCTGCCCTCTGTTGGCTAGTCGGTATTGTGGAAACGCTATCGACCGCTGCAGCCACTTGTTTAACAGTGGCTCGGTACTTTTGACCTTTTTCGACATGCGGTAGGTAAAACGCGCTTTTCTGCCCCCTTCCCTCCTGAACCTAGTGTTCAGTCGCCAGTCTTACAGGCGCCGTAAATTCTCATTTTCGTCATTATCTCCTCAGAGCTGTCCGCCCCATGCACCCCACCGTCCTCGCCTTGCGCTGCGCCTCGCTGTGTTGTTTACCTGTGCTTGCTCTATTGGCCACCCCTGCCCATGCCAGCGGCGAACGCCAACTGGTGGCCGCGATCAACGATTACCGTGCCCATCCGCAACGTTGCGACAGGCGCCCGGCACAACGCCTGGCGCCGCTGGCGCTGAACTCGAACCTGGCGCTGCCCATCGGCTATGGCGGTGGTTTGCGCGATCGGCTGAAGGCTTCCGGCTATTCGGCGGTGACGGTTCGAAGCATTCGGGTGGTCGGTGCGCAGGATGCCGATGAAGCCTTTGATAGGTTGCAAGACGATTACTGCGGGGCGCTGCTGGATGGCCAGTACGCGGACATCGGCGTCAGTCGCAGCCGATCGCAATGGCAAGTGGTGCTGGCGCAACCGGTACTCGACCGTCAGGTCGGCGACTCGCGAACCGTCGGCAAGGCACTGTTGGCACAAGTCAACGCGGCACGGGCCAAACCGCGGATGTGTGGCGCTCAGCGCTTCGCCGCCGCACGGCCGCTGAGCTGGAACACCGCCCTGGGCGCCGCCGCCCAAGGGCACAGCAAGGCCATGGCCTACGGCAACTACTTTGCGCACCGTGACCCCGACGGTGATATGCCCGCCGATCGAGCGCGGGCCGCCGGCTTTCGCGGCAGGCAGACCGGTGAAAACATCGCCGCCGGGCAAAGTTCACCGAGCAAGGCGATGTCAGGATGGCTGGCCAGCCCCGGGCATTGCGCGAATCTGATGAACCCGATGTTTACTCAGGTCGGCGCCGGTTATGCGGCAGATGCCCGTAGTGATGAGGGGGTGTATTGGACGATGCTGTTTGGGGCACCGTGATCGGGTGACTTGAACGCTGTTTCTTTACCTTGAAAAGGAGCATCACCAGCAAACTGACAAAGGCGCCGGTCACCGCCAGCGCCATGTCTTTCTGTGAATCCCACGGATCGTTTTGAGCACCAATGAAGGCGCGGGACGTGTCGTCGCCCAGATAGGCCCCGCCAATCCACTCCACCAATTCGTAGATGGCTGACGTCGACAGCATGATGTTCATCGCCACGAACATCAGCCAAAAGCCCCGCAATGGGGTCAGCCGCAGCAGCACTTCTCGCACGGGATAGACCAAAAACAACCCGTAGCTCAAATGGACCAGCCGATCAAAATGGTTGCGATGCAGGCCAAGGGCTTTGTTGAGGCTGAACCCGGCCAGGTCCGAACACCAACGGTCGTAGGGCACTTCGGCGTAGGTGTAGTGAGAACCCAATTCGTGAATACACAGGAAAACGAAAATCAGGGTGACGGACACCGCAGACAAGCGAAACCAGTAAGAGGCCGCCACCAAGGTGCCCACGAGCAACAGCACCAACAGGTTTTCCAGCGCCCAATCAACCCGACTGTGCGGCGAAAAGCCCAGCACCACGACGATTGAAACAAACACCAAAAGCAGCGTCAGGTCGTATCGCGCATAGGGTTTGGGCTGCATGGCGTGGGCTCCTGGGTGACAAACATCAGATCAATTCAACGTAAAACCGGTTCAAGCACAGCGACAAAAGGCAGGACTCCTGACCACCAATGGGCTTAAAGGCGTGTGCTAGGCTTTTTGCACTAACGTGAGGTGATGCGTTTGGATACACAACCCTTCCTGAAAGCTGGAGCTCAATGATGAAAACCACTGTTTCCTGGATAACGATCACACTGATGAGTCTTGTGCTTAGCGCCTGCGCCGCCGTTGGAGCCGGGAGCGGAGGCGCGGGCGAAATGGAAATTCGCTCGGGCAAGATTGAGCAGATCACCCTCACGCAGATGCAAACCAATCATGACAGTGGTGTCGGCGCCATTCTTGGCGGGATCGCCGGTGTCGGCCTTGGCAGTTTGATCGGGCATGGCACAGGACGGGACGTGGCGATGGTGGCCGGCGCGCTCGCGGGTGCGGCAGGCGGCAACTACGCGGAGAAGAAAAAGTATGACCAGCCTCAGGAAGCTCAACAGATCATCGTGCGCACAAAAAGCGGTGTGCTGGTGTCGGTGACCCAGCCAATCAATCCTGGACTGAACAAAGGCATGAACGTTTATATCGAAGGCACTGGAAACGAAGCGCGGGTGGTGCCGCAGGGCTAAGTAAAAATGAGGGGATGGATTTTTTGTTTATCAATAGATCCGTCTCCTTCCAAGGGCCTCTAAACCCAGACAATCTCAAAGGCCCCAATAAAAGCTTTTGCCTATCAGCCCCGAATACTCCACCTATTAGCTGACTTGCAGATAGGCGTCTAACCTTATCCCAGCGCTGGCGTGAGCCGGCCGGTTTTGAGCTGATAAGGAGACAGGAATGAGTCAGAAACATGACTAAGCCTGCCGTGGGCCACCGTGATTGCACCTCGTTCTGCGCTGTACCGATGCCCGTGTAATCAAAACAATCAGTGAATCGAACTGCTGGCCCAGCAGCCTGTGTCATTGCTTTCGCTCGTCGCTATTTCGAGCCCACAACGGGCCGGGTAGCCCGGATGAACACGACCAAAGGTAGCTCGCACATGGCAAATGAATCGAAATGCCCGTTTAACCACGCCGCCGGTGGTGGCACGAAGAACCGCGATTGGTGGCCGAACCAACTGAACCTGAACATCCTGCACCAGCATTCGTCTCTGTCCGATCCCTCGGACGAGGGTTTCAACTACACCGAAGCGTACAAAAAACTGGATTTTGCAGCGGTCAAACGAGACCTCACGGCGTTGATGACCGATTCGCAAGACTGGTGGCCAGCGGACTTTGGTCACTATGGGCCACTCTTCATTCGCATGGCCTGGCACGCCGCCGGCACCTATCGCACCGGTGACGGCCGGGGTGGCGCTGGCTCCGGTCAGCAACGCTTTGCACCGCTCAACAGCTGGCCGGACAACGTCAGCCTCGACAAGGCACGTCGGTTGCTCTGGCCGATCAAGCAAAAATATGGGCGCAACATTTCCTGGGCTGACCTGATCGTGCTGACCGGCAATGTGGCGCTGGAGTCGATGGGCTTCAAGACCTTTGGTTTCTCCGGTGGTCGTCCGGACGTTTGGGAGCCGGACGAAGACGTTTACTGGGGCTCCGAAAACAAATGGCTGGGCGGCGATATCCGCTACGGCAAAGAAAACCAGCCTATGCAAGAGCCCGGCGAAGGTCCGCTGGTTGCTGAGCCCGGGAAAAACGAGGAGAGCCGCACCGAGCAGGGCCGAAATCTGGAAAACCCACTCGCCGCCGTGCAAATGGGCCTCATCTACGTCAACCCCGAGGGCCCTGAAGGCAATCCGGATCCTGTCGCTGCAGGCACGGACATCCGTGAAACCTTCGCCCGCATGGCGATGAACGACGAAGAAACCGTGGCGCTGATCGCTGGCGGCCACGCGTTCGGTAAAACCCACGGCGCCGGACCTGCCGACAATGTCGGTGCCGAGCCCGAAGCCGCTGGTCTCGAACAGCAAGGCTTTGGCTGGAAGAACAGCTTTGGCACCGGTAAAGGCTCGGACACCATCACCAGCGGGCTGGAAGTGACCTGGACCACCACGCCAACAAAATGGAGCAACAACTACCTGGAAAACCTGTTCGGCTTCGAGTGGGAACTGAGCAAAAGCCCAGCCGGGGCGCACCAGTGGGTCGCAAAAAACGGCGCCGGTGCCGGTACCATTCCGGATGCCCACGACCCGTCCAAACGGCGCAATCCCACCATGCTGACCACGGACCTGTCCCTGCGCTTCGACCCGATCTATGAGCCGATTTCCCGACGCTTCCTGGCCAATCCCGATCAACTGGCCGACGCCTTCGCCCGCGCCTGGTTCAAGCTGATCCACCGCGACATGGGCCCCCTCTCCCGCTACCTCGGCCCGGAAATGCCCAACGAAGTACTGCTGTGGCAAGACCCCATCCCGGCGGTCGATCATGCCTTGGTCAGCGACAGCGACGTCGCCGCACTCAAGAGCAAAATCCTTGCTTCCGGCCTGTCGGTCTCGCAGCTGGTATCGACTGCCTGGGCAGCCGCTTCCACCTTCCGCGGCTCCGACAAACGCGGCGGTGCCAACGGCGGACGCCTGCGCCTGGCCCCGCAGAAATTCTGGCAAGCCAACCAGCCAGAACAATTGGCGAACGTCCTGGCGAAACTCGAAAGCATCCAGAGCGAGTTCAACAGCGGTGGCAAGAAAGTCTCGCTGGCCGACCTGATCGTATTGGCGGGTAACGCGGGCGTCGAACAAGCGGCGAAAAATGCCGGTCACAGCGTGACGGTTCCGTTCACGCCGGGGCGGATGGACGCGTCGCAAGAGCAAACGGACGTGGAATCCTTCGGCTTCCTCGAACCGATTGCCGATGGCTTCCGCAACTACCTGAAAACCCGCTACCGCGTACCGGCCGAGCAACTGTTGATCGACAAGGCGCAACTGCTGACGCTCACCGCTCCGCAAATGACCGCGCTGATTGGTGGTCTGCGAGTGCTGAACACCAACGTCGGACAAACCCGCCACGGCGTCTTCACCCAACAACCGGAAGCGCTGACCAACGACTTCTTCACCAACCTGCTGGACATGAGCGTGGAATGGAAACCCACCTCCGAGGCCGCTGAAGAGTTCGAAGGACGCGATCGCAAATCCGGTGCAGTGAAGTGGACCGGGACGCGTGTTGACCTGGTCTTTGGGTCGAATGCGCAATTGCGGGCACTGGCCGAGGTTTATGCGAGCAGTGATGCGAAGGAGAAATTTGTTAAGGACTTTGTGGCGGCCTGGACCAAGGTGATGAACCTGGATCGGTTTGATGTGAAGTGACGGGGTAAACCGTCAGGCCTTGAATGAACCACCCCGCCCCGATCAAACGGGTCGGGGTGGCTTTTAAAGGCTTACTCTTTCTGGACGTCGGCGCGTCATATCACGACTTGGGCTCAGATCCTATAACCCACGCGGAGCAAGGTCCGGAGCGTCGAAAACCTGATCAATCAGTGCTGGATCAATGCACAGCAGGTTTTCAGGCTCGTATTTCAGCTGATCTCCCCACGGCTGGCCGGTGGTCAACGATCCGTTCAGGCGCACCATCACGGATTCATGCACCCAGACTTTCTGCCCGGGCTCAGGCTGGGGAATCTCTCGCGCTCTGGGTTTGCCGAATGGCGGCATCGAGCCAAACTTGAGCGTTCGAGTGTGAGTCTTGGGGTCCCACCTCAAGCGCGGCACCCACTCCGCAATCATCCACCATCGGGACAGCGATTGGTGGGCTTGTGCCAGCGGATCCGCTACCGGGCAGGTCTTGGGATGGAGTTCGCCACGACACGATGCATCATCGATGTTCAACCCGGCCTCCAGGCTCTCCCCAATCATCCAGCGCAAGGCAATCAGGGCAAGCTGCGATTCTTCCAACGGGTAGCCGCCACCGACATCGCAATGCACGCCGGCGAACCACACCTGTTTCAGGTCCGCGGCCTTGGCGACATTCCATAGGTTCTGGCGGAAAAAACAGCGTCGCTCGTCAATGGACACCGCATGACGGATGGTGCGTACGCTTGGATTGTTTGCGGTATAGGGAACGACCAACGGGTCATACACCCAACCCACTGAACTCACGGTGTCGAACAGCCCGAGAAAGTAGACATCGACATCCTGGGAAAAGGATTCCTTGAACTGCGTCATCAAGGAAAAATCCGGTCGCTTGTCCGCGGTCAGGCGCCACCAGAAATAGCTCCACGGCCGCTTGAGGGAAGGTTCGGGCGCACCTTTTTCGGAACGTGTTCGTGTGGTCAGTAATGACCAGGCAAAGTCCAGTTGTTGAGCCTGGTGGGCCGGTAGCAACCCAAGCGTATGAATCATGGCTGCCAGGACCCGGGCAGCATAGGAACCGCGAGAAAAACCGTAGATGAAAATCTGATCGCCTTCCTGATAGTTCTCCATGAGAAAACGGTAGGCATTGAGCACGTTACGCTTGATCCCCCAACCAAACGCCAGCCCGGCAATTCGCGACGGTACCTTCTCCCATTCGAACAGGGTTTCACTTAACCCGAACGTGCCCACACCCTGATCGTAATAGCTCAGAAGCTCACTGCTGTTCTTGGGTAATGACCGAAACACCCGGAGCACATTGGTGGGTTTGTCACAGAAGCGGTTGTTCGTTCCATCGATACAGAGAATCAGTTGGCGCGCCATGGTCTGTGTGCTCTCCGCAATCTTGTTGCCCGGCAAAGTGGGGTTCCCGCGCTTCCTGTCGGCAAGCGAGGGACGGTGTGGCCCCACATCCGTGTCGTGACAACTGCTGCGGTAAATCGTGGAGGGCTATCCAAGGCATAGCAGAGTTAATGGCGCTTAGCCATAAAGCTAGTTCAGTAACGAGACCATGCGCGGTTCAATTGAAGCCTCCAACACCTCAACCAACGCCAGCGTCACCGGCAACTTGAAACGCCGCCGCCCCGCGCTGCCGGGATTGAGGAACAGCTGATCGCCGCGCCATTCGATGCATGGCTTGTGCGAGTGCCCGGTGATCACCAGTTTGATGCCGGCATCGAGCGCGGCCGGGACATCGGCGATGTCATGCACCAGCAAAGTGCCCCAACCCTTCAGGTCGAAACGCAGAAGATCATCCAGATGCGCGGCCCATGGCGCGTCCACGTCATTGTTGCCGCGCACGACATGCAGTGGAGCAATGGACGCCAGTTGATCGAGGATGTCCGGGCTGCCGATGTCGCCCGCGTGAATGATCCGCTCGCACCCTTCCAGGGCCGCAAGGGCTTCGGGGCGGAGCAAACCGTGGGTATCGGAAATCACGCCAACCTTCATGCATCGCTCCCGTTGAGGTCGGGGTCTGACGCGATCAAGGATCTACTTGCGCCATCAGTTCAGCAACCGATTCCTGGCGATTGGCGTAGCGCTGGGCCAGCACCGCACAGACCATCAGCTGAATTTGATGGAACAACATCAACGGCAGGATCAACACGCCGATGGTGCTGCCGACGAACAGCACCTGAGCCATCGGCACACCGGTGGCCAGGCTTTTCTTCGAGCCGCAGAACAGGATGGTAATGCGGTCTTCCATGTTGAAACCAAAGGCTTTGCCCAGCACCGTGGAAGCCACCAATACCAACCCCAGCAACACGCAGCACGCCACCACCAGCCCGGCCAGTTCCCACAGCGGAATCTGGTGCCAGATGCCCTCGGTCACCGCTTCGCTGAACGCGCCGTAAACGACTAAAAGAATCGAGCCCTGATCAACGAACTTCAGCCAACTCTTGTTGCGCCCGACCCAGGCGCCAATCCAGCGGCGTGCGATCTGCCCGGCAATGAACGGCAGCAGCAGTTGCACGCTGATCTTCATAATCGCATCGAGGGTCGAGCCGCCATCGCCCTGCACATTCAGCAGCAGCGTCACCAGCAATGGTGTGAGGAAGATCCCGAACAGACTGGACGCCGCCGCACTGCAAATCGCCGCCGGAATATTGCCGCGCGCCAGCGAGGTAAAGGCAATGGCCGACTGCACCGTCGCAGGCAGTGCGCAGAGGTACAACATGCCCATGTACAGATCATCACCGATCAGTGGCGACAGCACCGGTTTGAGCGCCAGACCGAGCAGCGGGAACACCACAAAGGTCAGGCTGAACACCAGCAAATGCAGGCGCCAATGCCCGGCCCCGGCGATGATCGACTCGCGTGACAGTTTGGCGCCATGCAGAAAAAACAGCAGGGCGATGGCGACGTTGGTCAGCCAGCCAAAGCCCACCGCCACTTGACCGCTGGCGGGCAACACGCTGGCCAGCAGCACGACGCCAATCAGGGTCAAGGTGAAGTTGTCGGGTAAGAAACGGGGGCGCGTCATCAGGATCATCCAGGTTTGCCAGGAACGTGATGACGACTCTAACGCGCCTGATGATTACCGACTAACGCTAGTAAGCCAGGAGATGTCGCCTAAAGGACATGACTGATGAGTCAACCATCGTTCTTGACGCCTCATGCGGTTAGGTGGGAAAACGTGGCTGGCCCGGATGGACGTATCGGGCTCACTCACGAATCAAGGACGGCTCATGAAAACCCTGTTGTATTTGCTGATCGCCGCCGGCGTCGGCACCGCGCTGCAACACGCTGGTATCCCTCATGGCCTGTTATTGGGCTCGATACTCGCAACCGCCGTCATCGCCAGCCGTTTTCGATTCTCTCCCACCGTGCGTTTCAGCCTCGGCTACGTGCAACTCGTGTTGGGGATCGCGACGGGCCTGATGTTCACCGCGTGGGACAGCCAGACAGTCGCCGCCATGTTGCCCAGCCTGGGCTTGATGCTGTTGTGCCTGGTGGTGCAAAGCACCGTGGCCGGTTTCTCGTTGCTCAAGGTCGCCGGCTGGAACCGCAAGGACACCCTCCTCGCCGTCTACCCCGGCGCCCTCGCCGCCGTGTTCGACTTGCTGGAGTCCGAACGAGCGTCCAGCAAAGTGATCGTCGTGCATCTGGTTCGACTGCTGTCCATCACCCTCCTCGTCAGCTTTTGTATTCCCGGGCAGACCCACCTGGCGATTGCCCAGAGCAGCCCGCTGGACATGAGCATGGCGTTGACCCTGCTGTCGCTGATCGCCATGTGTTTGTTGCTCGGGCGTTTGCTATTGAACGTCGGCGTGCCGGCGCCGTTCATGCTCACGGCCATCGTCCTCACGGGCGTCTACGTCAAGCTGGGCTACCTCCACGGATTCCAGATGCCCGCCTGGAGTGTCGACTCGGCGGCGGTCCTGCTTGGTGTGTTGATTGGCTCGAAATTCAAGGACATCAGCCTCGCGCAGCTATGGCACCACGGCCGCGCCGGACTGATGTCCGTCGCCTTGATGTTGCTGATCGCCGCGGCGTTCGCCGGGGTGGCGGGTCGGGTGCTGGGCAGCGACCCCTTGTCGTTGTGGCTGGCGTACATGCCGGGCGCTGTCGAGACCATCGCCATCGTCGCCTTCAGTGGCGGGCTGAACGTCGTGTTCATCCTCACTCACCACCTGATGCGCATGGTCGTGCTGCACTTCGCCCCCGCATTGATCGTGCAGGCCCGGCGCTGGCGGGAAGATGTTTGATCAGGGGTCGCAGGAAAGGATTAAGCGGGAGAGATCGTGGCCAGTGCACCAATCAGAATGGTCAACACCAGAAATCCACCGAGGAAGAGTGCCATCTTGCCCATTGGGGCCTCCTAAATTGTGAGGTTGCTGCGTGCCTTCATTCTGAGCCCGCAACTGAGTGCATTACAGATTCAGATTCCTCAGAAAAATACGGATCAGATTTGATCCTGCAAACGAAAAAGCCCCGCCCCACTCACGTGGGACGGGGCTTTCTATTGCATCAATCGCCGCTTACAGATCGGTGATTTCCTTATGGCGTGGCACCAGCGTTTTCATCACGCTCCAGGCCACCAGATAGGCCAGCGAACAGATGGCGAACATGATCATGTAGCCGGTGTGAATATCGTTGATCGATTTGTAGTAGTCGAACACGTAACCACCCACCTTCGTCATCACGACACCGCCCAAACCACCCGCCATGCCGCCAATGCCGACCACGGAAGCGATGGTTTTTTGCGGGAACATGTCGGACACGGTCGTGAAGATGTTGCACGACCACGCCTGGTGAGCCGACGCGCCAACACCGATCAGCAGCACCGGCACCCAGAAGCTGATGTAACCGAATGGCTGCGCCAGCAGCACCACCAACGGGAACAGCGCGATCACCAGCATGGCTTTCATGCGGCCGTCATACGGCTTGTCGCCGCGCGCCATGAAGTAGCTCGGGAACCAGCCCCCGCCGATGCTGCCGACCATGGTCATGCTGTACAACACGGCCAGTGGCAACACGATGTCCGCGCCCTTCATGCCGTATTGCGCCGACAGATAGGTCGGCAGCCAGAACAGGAAGAACCACCACACGCCGTCGGTCATGAACTTGCCGAAAGCAAAGGCCCAAGTCTGACGGTAGGTCAGCAACTTGAACCACGATACTTTTTTGGCCGCGACACCCTTCACTTCAGGCGTAGCCACTTGCACCCCTTCATCGCTGCGGATGTAAGCCAGTTCCTCAGCCGACAGACGCTTTTGCTGATCTGGCTTCTCGTAAAGTGCGATCCAGACAGCGACCCAGACGAAGCCCAACATACCGATCACGATAAACGCGGCTTCCCAGCCCCAAATGCCGGCAATCAGCGGCACGCAAATCGGTGCCAGGACTGCGCCCACGTTGGCGCCGGAGTTGAAGATGCCGGTGGCGAAAGAACGTTCCTTCTTCGGGAAGTATTCGGCGGTGGCCTTGATCGCAATCGGGAAGTTACCCGCTTCACCAATCGCCAGCACAGCGCGCGACAGCATGAAACCCGCAATCGAAACCGGAATGACCGCCAGGCCGAGTGCACTGCTCAGCGCACCGATGCCCTCACCCATTGGCACCGCAAAGGCGTGCATGACCGCGCCCGTGGACCAGATACCAATCGCGAACATATACGCTTTCTTGGTGCCGATCTTGTCGACGAAGCGGCCGGCAAACAGCATGGAAATCGCGTACACGAACTGGAAAACCGCGGCAATGTTGGCGTAATCAGTGTTACTCCAACCAAACTGCGTCGACAGTTGCGGCGCCAACAGACTCAGTACCTGACGGTCCAGGTAATTGACGGTGGTGGCGAAAAACAACAGTGCACAGATCGTCCAGCGATATTTGCCGACCGTTTGGCCGACGCGTTGCGCATTGATGGGCTCGTTCAGATTCATGGCATCACTTTATTATTGGATTATGGTGATGATCTCTCGGTTTCAAGCGAGATCAAGTGTGTCGTAAAGCATCGCCAAAACGCGAGGAATCCGCGTCGAGGCTGGTCAGGTTCAGCCGTAACTTTCGATTAACTCGAATGCTGTACCCCGCCGCCGGTGCATCTTTTTACGGCTGGAGGTAGACGTGTCGCGAGTGCTGGCAGGGGTTTGACGGGGCAGTCGCCTGCAACACAGCCGATTGCGCGGGCGCGCAAGCAGACAGGATCGGGCCAGAAGAAGCGACGTAGAGGGGGCTGAGTACGCTAGATGAATTCATGATGAGGGCCGACACGCTTTTTTATTTTTAGGATGAACAGTCGATGTCTCGTCTGTCGTCGTACAACTGCGCCTTTTATAGCGAGATTGAGGTTGGGCTGTCAATCTGAAAGATGGCCGTTGGTCTGGGTGACGGGGTTGCGAGAAAATTTGCGGATGGGTACAGACGGCGCTAGCTGCAGGAGTGTTGGCGTTTTGGCGTTACGGGCGTTGATGGCAGGTTGTGGGGAATTCGAAACCAAATCTCGTTGTACGACGACCAACATTCCCGCACAGACGGCGGAATGGCGACTCTTCAATCCGTTTTGAGTACCCAGGAAGGAGCTTTGCCAAAGTCAGCACCTTTCACCATGACGCTTTGTCTTTGCGACATTGCTGAAATGTATAAAGCCCCGCCCCTTAAAAGGGAGCGGGGCTTTTTACTGCACACCACGCTGGAACAACGCCCTCGCCTACCCTAGTAGATCTACTTGATCCAACATCAGGTTTACCGACAGCCCTGCCCGGGAACGCGCTACACAGATCAGCTGTTGGTGCGATCGGTTGCCTTGGCTTTGCTTTGAGCTACAGCGGCTTCAGCCTTCTGTTTCTGCGCAACCTGGAAGGCTTCCATCGACACTTTCCGGGCCGACTCCATGCGTGTGAAGGTTCGGTCACCGCCACCTGTGGCCATCGCCAGAGAAGAAGCGGTCAAAGCGGCGACTACGAAGAGAGCTTTCATAGATTTCATTTGGGTATCCTCACGTGAGATTTTATTAACGGTTAACAACGGAATTCATTTGTTAAAGCTGAACTTGCTTATTCAACCGGGCTTCACCATCCAGCCAGGGCGGTGCTTCTGGCGCCCCAGGCGCCTTGCTCCATGCGCTCTTGAGCGTCTCTGTTTTTTGCCCAGGCAGTGAGCAGCACCATCATTCCAAATCCACCGACGATGAGAACCGGATAGGCTGCCAGCAACTCCACCAGCGAGTACTTCCAGGCCAGCGGACGACCAACACCCAGCATGGCGGCATAGAACCACGACACGCCAGAGAGGGCGCCGGAGAACAGCGCCAGCATCCGCAGGCTAAAGGAGAGTTTCAGCAACGAACCGGCTTTTTTCAGGGCCGGCAATACAGCGCTATGCAAGAGGAAACCGTTAAAGGTCAACAGCACAACTATCCCGATCTTGGCTTGCAATTTTGGATTGAGGAAATATTCCATTCCCTTGCCGGCATAATCTATCCCGACAATACCAATGCCCGTAATCCACAGAGCGACAAGTGCAAGCACTACGGTTTTTTGAAGACTTTCCATATGCGCGTCATCATGGTGACCCGACACATCCCCTTTCAGGAGTTGCTTGACCATTGCAATGTCACTGGTCAACACCAGCCCGATTGCCACGCAGCAAGCGATAAGATGGAAATACACAACACCCAAACGCACATATTCCACGGTGGACGAAGAAAGCATACTAAGTTCCATGGTGACCTCTTGACTTCAATAGTGAATCAACATAACTCACGACACGACTTAATTAGAGTTTGCCGTTGCTGATTGCAATTAGGATCCAATAATTATTATCAAATACTCTTGCAGTATTACGCTGCCAAGATAATAGCGATTTTTGCGAATGAACTTTTAATCATTCGATCATGTCCATTTTCAGGTAACAAAAACTTCATTCGTACTTAATACATATGAGGTTTAACTTGCGCTTCTGGGGGGACAGGCGAGGCCCAGAATCCTGTCGGTGAGCGGATCAGGTCACGCTGGTGGGGTTGGCCGGGCTTCCGCCCCATTCGAGGAAACGAAGTTTGTGAACCTCGCCTTGGCTGTCCAGGTAAACCAGGGTCACTGGTACTACGCCAGTCTTATCGGATGTATCGGTGCGCCGCAGTACTTGCTTCACATCGATTTCCATTCCGTAGTGGTAATCGACGGCTGACACATGCGCGCCGGGCTCTTGCAAGCCGTTCTGGTCAAAGACACTTGGTGCGAGACTCGAAATCACGGCACTGACTACTGTGGCCATGTTCATTAGGCTGTACCTCTGCTGAAGTTCACTTGACGAGGACCTAATGTGACACGTGAAGAAAATGAAGTTCACTTTCCCGCGACGAACGCGCCTGCCTGAAAAGCATGTAGTGGCTGCAAACTCCCAGCAATTCACCGCGCTTGACGCCTCTCGACCATTCGTCCTTTAACCCCCGTATTTGTTGGTCAAAGTCCGTTTTTGAGGGAGGTCATAACATGTCATGACGGATTTTTACGCAAGGTGAATCAGTACTTTCAATTCAGCCGGCTGAATCCGGGCGATGGCGAATTCAAGCTTTCGAGACCGACCGCATCAACTCAAGGCAGCCAGTGACAAATGGCTGAAATCGGCCTGTTTACTTAATAAAACTGCTATGACGAACCACCGTCTTGCGGTGTGCCAGACTGCTAATTCTTCCATCGGCATTCAGCCGGTGAAATTCCAACTTGTCATGTCGAAGGTATCGCTTTGGCGTGTTTGGGCAAGCCGCTGGAAATCAGCGCGGCCAGCATGACAAAGGCCGTAGAAACCCACAGGCAAGCTTCCAGCCCGTAGTCTTGGTAAATCCAGCCAGACAGTACGGTACCGAGCAGCCGCCCCAATGCGTTGGACATGTAATAGAAACCCACATCCAGCGATACCCCGTCCTCTTTTGCATAGGAGATGATCAAGTAGCTGTGTAAGGAGGAGTTCACCGCAAACAGCGCACCGAAGATCATCAATCCACCCAGGAGCACAACCTGGGGTGACCCACCCGCCGAGAGGCCGAGGGCGATAGTGGCCGGGAAGCCGGCCAGCGAAGCCGCCCAAATGAAGGCCGCTCGCCCATCCGGGACATGGCCACGCGTCTTCCCGGTGATGTTCGGGGCGAGAGACTGAACGATGCCGTAGCCGATGATCCAGGCTGCCAGAAATCCACCCACCCGCCAAAAGTCCCAGCCCAGTACTTCACTCAGGTACACCGGCAAGGCGACGACAAACCACACATCGCGAGCACCAAAAAGAAACAGCCGCGCCGCCGAGAGGATGTTGATCGCTCGGCTCTTGGAGAGCATTTCGCGGAACTTCGGCTTGTCCTTGGCTCTGCCCAGATCCTTTTGCAGCAAGAACAGGCTCGCGATCCAGATCAGCGCCAATACCGTTGCCATCAGCAGCACCGCCCCTCTGAACGTCAACCATGCCAGCAAGGCACCGCCCAGGAAGAAGCCCACACCCTTGAGGGCGTTTTTTGAGCCGGTGAGGACGGCTATCCACTGATAAAGCGTGCCCTGCTGCTGGTCGGGCACCAAAAGTTTGATCGAACTCTTGGCACTCATCTTATTGAGGTCCTTGGCGATACCGGACAATGCTTGAGCGCCCATCACCCAAGGAATGGTCAGTAGAGCGACTGGTACTGTGAGCATCAGCAAGGCGGCGACCTGGAGGCCAAGACCGATATTCATCGTGCGATTCAAGCCCAGGCGAGCGCCCAGGTAGCCGCCCACCAGGTTGGTGATGACGCCAAAGATTTCGTAGAACAGGAACAGCGCGGCAATGTGCAGCGGCGAGTAGCCCAATGTGTGGAAATGCAATACCACCAACATGCGCAGTGCGCCATCGGTGAGGGTGAAGGCCCAGTAGTTGCCGGTGACCAGCAGGTACTGCCGAACTTCCGGGGAAAGGGCTGACGACGCCTTCATGACCACCGCTGTTAACCGGCCAAGCCGGCCAGTTTGGCCAGTTCGACAACGCGGTTGGCGTACCCCCACTCGTTGTCGTACCAGGCGTAGATCTTCACTTGGGTGCCGTTCACCACCATGGTCGAAAGCGCATCGATGATCGAGGAGCGCGGATCGGTGCGGTAGTCGATCGAAACCAGTGGACGCTCCTCATAACCGAGGATGTCTTTGAGCGGACCAGCAGCCGCAGATTTGAGCAACTCATTGACCTCCTCCACCGAAGTCGCACGCTCCACCTCGAACACGCAGTCGGTAAGAGAGGCATTGGCCAGTGGTACGCGCACGGCATGGCCGTTCAGGCGGCCACGCAACTCCGGGAAAATTTCCGCAATGGCTGTCGCCGAGCCTGTACTGGTCGGGATGAGGCTCATGCCCGAAGCACGGGCGCGACGCAGGTCCTTGTGCGGCTGATCGAGGATGCTTTGCGTATTGGTCAGGTCGTGGATCGTGGTGATCGAACCATGGCGAATACCGAGGTTTTCGTGGATCACTTTGACCACCGGAGCCAGGCAATTGGTGGTGCAGGATGCGGCGGTAACAATACGGTGCCGAGCCGGATCGAACAGGTGCTGATTGACGCCCATGACGATGTTCAGCGCGCCCTGTTCCTTCACCGGTGCGCAGACCACCACGCGCTTCACACCTTGTTCCAGATACGCCTGAAGCACGCCAACGGACTTCATTTTGCCACTGGCTTCGATGACTAAATCGCAGCCGGACCAGTCAGTGTCGGCGATGGATTGGTTGGCCGTCACCCGAATGCGTCGACCGTCAATGACCACGCAATCGCTATCGGCGCTGGCTTCGTTGTGCCAACGGCCGTGCACGGAATCGAAATTGATCAGGTGCGCATGGGTGGTAGCGTCGCCAGCAGGGTCATTGATTTGCACGAATTCAAACTCGGGCCAGTGCCAAGCGGCGCGCAATGCAAGACGACCGATTCGACCGAAACCGTTGATACCTACTTTGATGCTCATGATGTTGTTCTCTTTCGTGTGCTGACTTCGGAGGGGCAGTAGATGGTTTGATTGAATTAACAGCTATCTCAGCAACATGCTGCCTGGCGCTCGGGACGCTCACCCATCTGATCAAGGCGTTTTTCGTCCTGGCTCAGCCAGTGGCGGTTGGCCTCAAGCGTGACCTGGATTACGTCGATGACCCACTGTGGAAGCTCAACGTTCAGTCGGTAGTAAATCCATTGCCCTTGACGGCGAGTTTCGAGCAGTCCGCAGGTACGCAACTGAGCCAGGTGGCGTGAAATCTTGGGTTGACTGTCACCGAGTGCGCAGATCAGTTCGCATACGCAGAGTTCACCTTGTGCGCAGAGCAGTAACATGACCCTTGCGCGGGTTTCATCACCCAGGCATTTGAAGACAGTGGCAGGCAGGAGGTTCATCGGAGCGGCTCATATATATGAACATACGAATATACGGATATTTATGAATTTAGAAAGACCTGACATTGGCATGCCAGTGAAATATTCAATGCTTAATGAACGCCTTCAGTGCCTGCTTCTAGCCTATCGTTGCCTGTTTTTGGGGCCGCGATCGATCCGCAGCGGGTGTTTTGGCAAGCAAACCCAGCTTTTCGCCTATGCCGTCACATCCCCCAATACAATCGGGATGGATTTGATTACCAGCAGCAGAGAAAGCCAGGGGCAGAGCGCCCTGGCTTTCTCGCTTCACACGCCTACTGGCCCGGTACCTTCTTGTTCATCGCCTTGACTTGATCCAGGACCTGCACGAGGTTGTAGGACTCCGGCGATTGCAGGGGCGGGAACTCGGCAAAGGACTCAAGTTCCTGTAGCCATAATTGCTGGCCAACCGGCAACAGGTTCCAGTCGTAGAGATAGGCCGTGCTGGGTGCCGCCAATGCACCGCCGATAGACAGCACCGACTTCTGCTCTTCGCCTACGGCCTGTTCGAACGGATCCCTGCGGATATTTTGCACCTGCGCCCAGCCATACTGCTGTGGGCCTGCCAGTGCTGAAGCGCCGGATGACCCTTCCATGGTGAAGTAAATCTTCCAGTTCTTGTAGCGTACGGCCGACGGTGTAGCCCCGGTGTAGTACAAGAATGTATCGCGCGCGGACTTGTTCGATTTGCCTGTCAGATAGTCCAGTTGATTGACGCCCTGCAGCTTGGTTTTGACGATGCCCGGGTATTTGCCGGCCATGATCTGCGCGTTGAGTTCGTTGCCTTTCGGGCCGCCCGCGATTTCAACCAGTGTCGGCATCCAGTCGTAGGAGGCAACGATGTCGTCATACACCGTACCGGGCTTGATTTGACCGGGCCAACGGATCAGCGCCGGTACACGCATGCCGCCTTCCCAGGTCGTCAGCTTGCCGGCCTTGAAGGGCGTCATGCCACCATCGGGGAATGTCTGGCTTTCTGCACCGTTGTCTGTGGTGAACACCACGATGGTGTTGTCCAGCTGCCCCATACTCTCGAGCTTTTTCAGCACCAGGCCGATATTGTCGTCCATCTGCTTCATGCCGACTTCCTGGATACCCCAGTCGTTACCACCTCGTTCGCCCAGCATGGCCTCATACTTGGGCGAGAACACGGTGGTTATATGCATGCGCGCCGGGTTGTACCAGACAAAAAAGGGCTTGTCGGTCGTCTTTGGGTCGTTGCGGTCGAGGAAGTCGATCACCTTGGCTGAAATTTCTTCATCCACCGTTTTCGAGCGTTCCAGGGTGAGCGGCCCCTCATCCTTGCACGTCTGGTTCTTTGACGAACCATCCTTGGATGCACAGGCCAAAACAGGCCGCGGTGGCGTCAGGCAAACGGTGGTCTTGGGATCGACGGCACCCGGCACTGCCGGCACCCCTGGAATGAGCGCCGTTTGGCACGGTGGGGCAAAGCCCTGTTCGGTAGGGCTTTTGTTGATGTCCGGAAAGCTGACCTGCTGCATGGCATCCAAGTGATAGAGGTAGCCCCAGAACTCCTGGAAGCCGTGTGCTGTAGGCAGTGCGTCGGGGTGATCCCCCAGGTGATTCTTGCCGAACTCACCAGTGGTGTAGCCCTGGTCCAGCAGGAACTTGGCGAGTGCCGGTGTGCCTGGTCGCAGATAAGAGGGGCTGCCAGGCAATTGCGGCGGAATCATGCCGGTGCGCAAGGGGGTCATGCCGGTGAAAAAAGCGTTGCGGCCAGCCGTGCAACTTTGCTCGGCATAGTAAGTCATGAACTTGGCGCCTTCATTGGCGATTCGGTCCAGATTGGGTGTCGTATCAAAACCCAGTCCGTTCTGATAAGCCCCGACCTGCATCCAGCCGATGTCATCTCCCATGATGAACAGAATATTGGGCTTTTTGTCGGCCGCTTGGGTGAGCGTTGGTGAAAACGCTCCCAACATCATGCCGCTGGTGGCCAACCCCACCAGCACCATCTGTTTAAGTCTCATAGCGTGTTCCTCTATCTGTTGATATAGGCGTACAGCTACTTCTGACTACCGCTGCACCTCCCTCGAAAATCGAGAATGGGTAATGATGATGACCCTCCAGCCTTGCGGTGCGGCAAACGTCAGTTCGTGGATGGATGAGTCTAGACGATGGGGTGAATACAGGGATCAGCGCACTTATTTGGCGAAGGCAAATACGACGCTCCGTGCTGCCCTACTTTGTCGCCCTGACAAATGAGACCCGCGCCGATGGCCGAGAAAAAATGACAAGGTTCGGGAAAGAAGGTTTACAAAAATGCGAACGAGTTGAATCTATCCCTCGCAGAAAATCACTCCCTACAAAAAAGCCCACTGACCGTCACCGGTTCAGTGGGCTTTCCAATTCAGCTTCTACTTACAAAGCCATATCACTCGCAGCATTAGCCTTCGGAGCCTTCCCGGCATCAGCCGGAGCAACAACTGGAGCCGTCAACTGCGGAATCACCGGCGGCGGAGTCAACTCCAACACCTTGGCAGTGTAAGCCCACTCCTGCGCAACCTTCTCAGGACTGCCGTTCAACTGAGTGCCATAGCTCGGCACGATCTGGTGCAGCTTCTCCTGCCAGGCCGGCGAAGCCACCTTATCCTTGAACACTTTCTGCAGCACGGTCAGCATGATCGGTGCAGCAGTCGATGCACCCGGCGATGCGCCCAGCAGGCCGGCAATCGAGCCGTCAGCCGACGAAACAATCTCGGTACCCAACTTCAACACGCCACCAGCCGCTTCATCGCGCTTGATGATTTGCACGCGTTGGCCGGCTTGCCACAGGCGCCAGTCTTCGGCTTTGGCGTTCGGGAAGTATTCTTTCAAGGCGTTCATGCGGTCTTCGTCAGACAGCATCAGTTGGCCGGCGAGGTACTCGACCAGCGGGTATTCCTTGATGCCGACCTTGGTCATCGGCCACACGTTGTGCGTGGTGGTGGTGGTCAGCAGGTCCATGTACGAACCTTCCTTCAGGAACTTGGTGCTGAAGGTCGCGAATGGGCCAAACAGGATGACGCGCTTGCCGTCCAGGACACGGGTGTCCAGGTGCGGAACCGACATCGGCGGTGCGCCAACGGAGGCTTTGCCGTAGGCCTTGGCCAGGTGTTGTTCGGCGATGGTCGGGTTTTCGGTCACGAGGAACGAGCCGCCGACCGGGAAGCCTGCGTATTCCTGGGCTTCAGGAATGCCGGACTTCTGCAGCAGGTGCAGTGCACCGCCGCCGGCGCCGATGAACACGAACTTGGCGTCGGTTTCGGTTTTGCTGCCGTCTTTCAGGTTTTTGTAGCTGACGCGCCAGGTGCCGTCTGCGTTCTTGGTGATGTCTTGCACTTCGCTAGACAACTTCAAGTCGAATTTTGGCGTGGTTTGCAGGTGCGCGACGAACTGGCGGGTGATCTCGCCGAAGTTCACGTCGGTGCCGATCGGCGACCAGGTGGCCGCGATTTTCTGGTTCGGGTCGCGCCCTTCCATCATCAGCGGAACCCACTTCTTGATCACAGCCGGGTCTTCGGAATACTGCATGCCGGCGAACAGCGGGCTCGCTTGCAGGGCTTCGTAGCGCTTCTTCAGGAACTTGATGTTGTCATCGCCCCACACAAAGCTCATGTGCGGCGTGGAGTTGATGAACGAACGCGGGTTTTTCAGCACACCTTGCTGAACCTGCCAGGACCAGAACTGACGGGAGATCTGGAACGCTTCGTTGATTTCAACGGCTTTCGGGATCTGTACGTTGCCTTTGTCGTCTTCCGGGGTGTAGTTCAACTCGGCCAGGGCGGAGTGACCGGTACCGGCGTTGTTCCAGCCGTTTGAGCTTTCCAGGGCGACGCCGTCGAGGCGCTCGATCATTTCCATCGAGGTGCCAGGTTCCAGCTCATTGAGCCAGACACCCAGCGTTGCGCTCATGATGCCGCCGCCAATCAGCAACACATCGACTTTCTTTGCCTCTTCCGCGTGGACGGAAGTCATCCCCATCGACAATGCCAGCCCCAGCAGGGCCGTGTTCACTTTCTTAAACATCTGTAGCACCTATGATAAAACGCCATCCGCCCTTCCCTCCTCACGACCAAACCCCGGGCTCACGGCATTCAGGCAGGATGTCGTGGGTGTTTGTTCATAAGGATGGGAGGGGTGGGCACACAAGGCCGACTGACTGCATCGACCTCAGTTATATGTCCCTACTGAACTGACTTTTTATCATTATTGGCTTCAGCTACTTGAGCGACATTGATCCTGTCTGCGCGTCTCCGGGACGGGCAAACTGATTAGGTCAAACCAAGTTGGCGCGCAGAATATCACGGTCGGGCGACCGTGCGCTCCGGAAAGGACTCACGGGTCTAGTCCAGACGAGGCTCGTTCGCCGCGTTCTGGCCCAAACGATTCAGCACAAACACCTTGGCGTTGCGGATCATCTGGTCCAAATGCCGGTCGCGTTGCTTCTCGGCATCGATCATTGCGCGCTTGCCATGTTTCTGCAGCAAGTAGGCATGGATCTGTCGAACCTCCAGCGAACCGTAGATCGACGCCACATCCAGCAGCCCCATCAAGCCTTCGCTGCTGTGGTCGCGAGTGTTCATCAGCACTTGGGTGCTGCGCACACCCAGCACCTGAAACCCCATCGATTCGAACCATGGCACCTTGGCGACGGCGCAGGTCAATTCGGCGTGCGGGTAGCGGCGGGTCATGTCTTGCAGCATGGCGCGCGCGACACCTCGGCGACGATGGCCGGCGTCGACCGCCATGTAGGCCACGCCACACGCATCGGGGTCGTCTTTGATCGGCAGGTACAACAGAAAACCGATGACTTTCGACGGGTCTTCATCGTCGGTGGCGACGATCAGCTCGACAGCAATGCCCTTGGAGCCGTCGAGTGCTTCCAGGTACAGGTGCACTTCGAAGCCGACCGTGTATTGGTACACGTTGTACAGCGGGTTGCTCGGCCCGATGCCGACCATGCTGATGTCGGTCAGGTTATCGACGACCATTTGCAGGATCTGGCTGTTAATGGGCTCCGGGCACGGGGCGTCGAAATGGGTGAGTTGGGGCATTGAAATTCTGACTCCGGGAAAAGACTTACTGGGCATCGGCCAGGCTATTGTCACAGATTGATCGCCACGCTGCTTCGGCCAGCAGTTCCCGGTAAGCCTTCGGACTGCCCTTCACCCGCCCCGACAACCACGCGCGGCAGTAACTGTCGGACTGGCCAATGATCAGCGATAGCAGCAGTTCAGCCGGAACCGCTCGCAACTCATCGCGCCGACCGGGTTCCGCCAGCCATTCTCCGAGCTTTTGGTTACGCGCCTTGTTGCGGGCCACGAGCTCGTCCTTGAACGGCCCTTTGGTCACAGCAAATCGCGCGTGGTACTGGAACCGCGCCCATTCCGGCTGGCTGTCGACCCAATCGACGAAGCTGTGCACCAGCGCGTGTACGCCTTCTTGGGTGGTCTTTGCTTCACTCAAATAGCGGTCGCGAAGCTGGGCCTGATCGTCCAGCGCGGCGAAAAACAGCGCCGCCACCAAACCTTCCTTGTTGCCGAAATGATGGTAGATCGCGCCCACGCTGGTGTCGCACTCGGCGCGAATCATCTCGATGGTCGTGGCTTCGAGCCCTTGTTCATTGAACAGGGCCAGGGCCTTTCTGAAGATATCGCGTTTGAGTTCGGCCCTTCTGCCGGGGTAGCAGCGCTCGAGTAAATCTGAGGTTTCCATACGGGACACAGGCCAAAAAAAGTCCATGACAAGGCAGACGACTGCCGATGAACAAGCCGCGCTAGGTTGACAGATTTCACGGCAACAGAATACTGTTCCGCCACAGAACATTATTCTGTTACGGAATATCATTCTGTAAAACCAACCCAGCAGTGAGGCTTCAACATGAGTCAGTTTCTCAGCATGTTCAACAGCGCAGGCCCGCAAGCGTTCAGCCAAATGGCCTGTCAGGTGGCGCCCTACTTCAGCACCATCAACCCGCTGGTCTCGGAGTTGCGTCCAGATCACGCCACGGTCCAGGTGCCCTTCAGCCGGGAGATCACCAACCACCTTGGTACGGTCCATGCTATTGCGATGTGCAACGCCGCCGAGCTGGCCGCCGGAATGATGACCGACGTGTCCATCCCTGCTGGCGCGCGCTGGATTCCAAAAGGCATGAGCGTGGAGTACCTCGCCAAGGCCAAAAGCGACGTGACCGCAGTGGCCAACGGTGAAGAGGTCGACTGGCAGACTGAAGGCGACAAGATTGTCCCGGTGGACATTCATGACGCTGAAGGCAAAAAAGTGTTCACGGCGCGGATCACCATGAATGTGAAGCTTTCCTGAACCCCGATCCGTAGCAGCTGGCGCAGCCTGCGTCAGCTGCTACAGGTTGTCGCGTAAAGACAACCCCATTCCCCGACAATGAGGACTTACACCCGCCCCCCCCCACTTTCCCCAAAGTGGCCCCACGTTTACATTTTTTTCACAACTCAATGATTCATCTTGGTTTCTCAGGTGTACCTGGTGATGGCGCAACTTATGCATTGGCCAAAATGCAAGTGCCACCACTTAGGCATGCCCCCCCGAGAACCATCATGAAAAACTCATTTCCTGTGAACAAGTCGCCCGGCTTCTTCGGGGCGCAGGGCATTACCTCAATGGTGTTGATGACGTTCAGCCTGACCGCCGTCAACGCCGCCCCACTGGATGATTACGGGCCACCGCCACCGACGGACCCCTCGGCGTACACTAACCAGCCAGCCGATCCGGCAGCGGCGCTGGAAGCATTGAAGACCATGCCTCCGGCCAATCAGGGCTCAATTGCGTTGCCCAATGGCGTGTATGGCGACAAAGCCACAACCCGGACCGATAACGTATTGCCGCCCGCCTTGCAGACTTCTTTCAACTACCCCACCAATGGCAAACCCAGCCCATTGTTCGGCGCCCAACCGTACACCCAGCAGTTATTGCTGTTCGAAGAATTCGGCCCGGAAACACTCGACCCGACCACCCCGCCCTATACGTTGACGTTCCCCGTCCCCCTTGCCGGCCCGGCACCCGCGCAAGACCCGAACAGTATCGCGCGCAGCGGCCCATCGCTTACCGGGCTGGACAATTTCATGCGGCAGCCGGGGCTGACGCCGTACCCCACGCAGTTTTCCAATGTGCTGGATCGCAACCCGTGGAAGGCGCAGATAGAAGCTTTCCTCAACCGCCATCCGGTGGGCTCGCCCGCCGAAGGACGACCACCGGGAAAAGGCTGGTCGCATCAGCGCTGGAACGAATTTTATCCTCAGGTCCAGTTCAAGACCGTGCAGGTGGGTGCACGTCTCAATAAAGGCCTGCGTGACAGCAAACAATTGCACCACTATGCGGAAGGAGAGTTCGGACCCGGCGGGCTCTACTACCAGACCTCGGACATCCCGACCACGATAGGCACCACCAAAGGCATCGACCCACGCTTCCACCCCAAAATGCCGGTGCAAAATCACAAATCGTTGTGGACCTTCGATGGCACCTTTCCGCCTAAATTGCTCATGGTGCGTTACGGCCAGCCTGTGCTGATGCGGCACTACAACGCCCTGCCGATCGACCCGTCAGCCAACGCCGGTTTTGGCCTGCACACCCTCAGTTCCCATGAACACAACGGGCACTCCCCGGCTGAAAGCGATGGCTATGCCAACGCGTTTTTCTTTCCGGGGCAGTACTACGATTATCGCTGGCCGATCCAGTTGGCCGGTTACGACACCATCAACACCACCGCACAAGACCCTCGTGCCGCATTCCCCTGCGCACCGGGCGAGAAGTTGTACGTCAATGACACCAGCCCCGGCCTGAAAACCTGCGACAACGGCACGATCAAGATTCGCGGCGACTGGCGCGAGACCATGAGTACCCACTGGTTTCATGACCACATGCTCGATTTCACCGCGCAGAATGTCTACAAGGGCAATGCGTCGATGATGAACTACTACAGCGCTATCGATCGCGGCAACGAAGCGATCGAGGACGGCGTCAACCTGCGCTTCCCCAGCGGTTCGGGATTGCCATGGGGCAACCGCGACTACGATGTGAACCTGGTGGTCGCCGACAAGGCCTGGGATGCCAATGGCCAGTTGTGGTTCAACCCGTTCAACACCGATGGTTTCCTGGGCGACCAGATCCTCGTCAACTGGCAGTATCAACCGAGCCTGAAAGTCCGCGCGCGCGCCTATCGGTTCCGCATTCTCAACGGCTCGGTGTCGCGCTACCTCAAGATGGCCCTGGTGCGCGAAATTGCCGGCAATGGCGGTGAGTTTCCCGGGCCTGCCGGCTCGGGTGTTTCTTACGCCCGGGTGCCATTCCACATGATAGGCAACGACGGCAACATCATGGAGCACGCCGTACCGTTCGACGGCAGCATGGACCTGGACGGTGACGGTAATACGCAGGACAACAACGCAATTTTGCCAACCCAAGGCATTGCCGAACGCTTCGACATCATCGTCAACTTCGCGAAAAACGGGATCTCGGTGGGTGACAAGCTGTACTTCGTCAACGTGATGCCACACCAGACCGGCAAGGGCCCGATAAAGGAAGAACTGTCACTGGCAGACGTGTTGTCCGGGACGTACAAGGCGGTGATCAAACAAACCAGCACAGGCCCGAAATGGGACGAGGGTGACCCCGCTGTCGGCAAGTTCATGCAAATGGTTGTCCAGCCTTACAGCGGGCACGACCAGAGCATGGACCCGGTCGCTTACGAACCGGCGAAACCGGGCAAAGCTGCCGGCAAGAAAATGATCCCGCTGACCATCGACCGCGACAACCCCAACGACCAGCAAAAACTCACAGTGGCGCGGCATCGCGAGTTCATTTTCGGCCGCTCCGATGGCACCGACGAAGCCCCCTGGACCGTCAAGACTGACGGCGGTTTCGGTTACAGCATGGACCCTCGCCGGCTCAGTGCAGCGCCGCAATTGGCCAACGGTCCGAAAGATGCGGGGTTCTCCGGAGACGGCACCCTGGAAGTGTGGAAAATCAAAAACGGCGGCAACGGCTGGAACCACCCTGTCCACGTGCACTTCGAAGAAGGCGTGATCCTCAGCCGTGATGGCAAGGCACCGCCGGAATGGGAAAAATGGGCACGCAAGGACGTCTATCGTATTGGCGAAGGCGTCGACAGTTCCGAGGATGTCGTCATGGCGATCCACTTCCGTGAATTCGCAGGGACCTACATGGAGCACTGTCACAACACTCAACATGAAGACAACTCCATGTTGCTACGTTGGGATGTCGAGCACCCGGGTCAGTTCCAGTTGATGCCAACGCCCCTGCCTGGCTGGGACGGCGTCAACTACGTGAACTCCGTGGGCCTGCCTACCTTCCGCACTGGCGGTGACGGTAACAACAACCAAGGCGACAACAAAAAACCGATCGCCAACCCTGACAGTGCCACCAGCAGTAATGGCCTGCCGCTGACCATCAACGTGTTAGCCAATGACACCGACCCCGACGGCAATCTGCCGCTCAAAGTCGTGGGCCTGAACCAGCCGGATTCCGGTAAGGGCACAGTCAGCACCGACGGGGGGCGTGTGGTCTATACCCCTCCGGCCATCGTCCCCGCGCCATTCACCGCGACCTTTACCTATCAGGCCAGCGACGCCAAGGACGCGATGTCGGATCCGGCGACAGTCTCAGTGGCGGTCTCCGCCGCAGCGGTCAATGAGGATTTGCTGGTCTCCAGCGCCACGGTCTCCGTTCGCAGCAACAACCGCTACGCCTGGGATATTTCCGGGACCACCTCGCGCTTTGCCGGCAATAACATAACGGTGACCGCGGCCACCACTGCCGGGCCACTTAACCTGGGCACCGCCACGCTCACGAAAGTCGGCACGGGCGGACGGTGGCGGGTGACTGTGACGACCACCGGTGCCGGGCCGGCAGCAACCCCGACCATCACCGTCAAGTCAGCACTTGGCAAGACGATAACGGCGCCGATATCCGTGCGCTAAAGCGGTATCGCTTGGCACCCGGTCCGTTCATTGCGGACCGGGCGCCAGTCGATTACGGGTTCAACCAGGGACGGACACCGATAACCGGAAAATAATCCTCTCGCGCCTAAAGTTACTTCGCGGTCCGCCGACTTCTGCTGGTGAACCTACCGACGAAGGACCGTGAGATGTTTTACCCCCGCGAAGCTGAAAAAGATCACCTGTACAACCGGGTAATCCTGCTGACCGTTGCCTGTTTAGTGGTGCTGCTCCTCGCCGGCATGGCCCGGCAAGAGGGCATGCTCTATGCCGCCATTCAGTTGGGCCCCATCGAGACCACCGGCACGGTGACGCAACTCGACGACATCCGCATGAACCGCGACGGCAAAGTGATCCACTACCGCTACACCGATCAAGACGACCAGGTGCACGACGATCAGTATGTCGACGAGCGCTACGCACAGAAAACCGCTTTTGAAACCGGCGGCAGCATCCCCCTGATCTATTCCCGCTGGCTACCGGGGCAAAGCAGCATTGCCCGTGAACTGAACGGCAACCGTCCGGGGTTTTACATCATGATGGGCGGGGTGTTACTGACGCTGTTGTTTTTGGGGATATCGTTCAGGACGCTGGGGCGCATTGCCCGGATGAAAGAGGAAGACCGGTTTTACTAGTCATCCCCGTCTCTACTCCGAAACCACCACCTGATTACGTCCACGCGCCTTGGCCCGATACAGCGCTTTGTCCGCGTTGTTCATCAAGCTTTGCAGATCGTTGTCGTGCATTTCCATTGCCGCGACACCGACGCTGGCCGATATGCGGTGAACGGGCCCGGACATTACCCCGCTGATCGACCGAATGAGCTGTTCGGCGATTTCAAGGGCAACCTCAATGGACGTGTCCGGCAGCAGGATCGCGAACTCCTCGCCACCCATCCTGCCGCAGACATCTGTATCGCGAAAACAGGTGCTGATCACGACGCCCATCTGTCGCAGCACTTGATCGCCAACCTGATGGCCATAGGTGTCATTGATGTGCTTGAAGTGATCCATATCCAGCATCACGGCGCACAGCGGCAACCGTTTTTTCTGGCAGTCATTTAACAATAGCTGCGCCCGCTCAAAAAATGCCCGGCGATTTTTCAGCCCGGTCAATTCATCGGTTTGTGCGGCATGCGTGGAAATGTGGTGCGCCTGCTCCATTTCACGGGTTAGACGAAACGCTGTTTCCAGGGCTTCGGACAGCTTGCGGGTCGCGCTGGCGACAAATGAGGCGAACACCAGGACGGCGAACGCCATCCCGACTTGCAGTGCCGACGGTTGAAACAATAGCCACGTGGTACACGGCAGCAGCACCAGGCCAATCGACGCCAGCGTCATGTAACGGTAGGACGAGTAGCACGACACTGCGCTGACCGACATGCCGACGGCAAAAAGCATGACCAGCGCCTGGGCCAGCAGGTCGTTTGCCGGCATGATCGCCAAAGCGCCTGCCCCCCAGATACCGGCCGACAACATCAACGTCACCCAGTAAGTCCGCTCCCAGCGTTGCGGCGTGCGCTCATTGTCCGGGCTGCGAAAATAGGTGGCAAACATCAGGATGCGCAGCAGCGACGAGATACTCAGCAGGCCAATCCACCCGAACATGATGCGGTGATCAACACGATCCCAGCACAGTCCGCACAGCATGATCGCGGCCAGGAAACTGCCGAACACCGCAGACACGGATTGGTGGAATAGCTGTCGCAAACGATCGCTATGCACTTGCGCCGCGATAAAAAGCTCCTGGTCGTGCCTGAATCCTGGGCCACCCATTTGATCCGCCTGATCATGATGCTGCGACAAAAACCGATTGTGGCACCCAGCCACCCCGGCAAACAATCGAATCACACGCTCAAAGTGCAGCTGGCACGTTATTGCTGCGGCGCAACCATCTTGAACCGGATATTGATGTCGTCGGAAACGACGTTATCGGCATATTCACCCTCGCCGATCTTGAAGGCGCTGCGCTTAAGCGTTAACTCGCCGACGAAAATCCCGATGGCGTTGTGTGTCGTCAGCAAGACAGGGACTTTCACCTTACGAGTAATGCCTCTGAGTGTCAGGTTGCCGATGATTGTGTATTTGTTGTCGCCGAGCGCTTTCACACCGACTGATTCAAAGGTCGCCACGGGATACGCCGCGGTATTGAACCAGGCAGGTTTTTGCAGTTCAGCGTTGGCGTCATCGCTGCCGGCATTGATGCTGTCGAGCTGGATAGTGAGCGCCGCCTTGGCCGCTGCGGGTTTGGCAGTGTCGAAATCCAGCGACGCCTTGAACTTGCCAAACGTGYCATACACCTCGGAGGCGAACTGGTTGTACGTGAAGGAGATGGTGCTGGCGGTCTGATTGACTTGGGTGTACTGGACCGCTTGGGCACAGGGCAAAAACCCAAAGATGAGCATGGCAGCCAGTACTGCAAGCCGCGGCAATCGAAACATTATGGGATTCTCCGGTCGTGGCCCCTGACTTGAGCCTGGCACCCGCACACATGGACCAGCGATAGAAGGACTAAAGCAAAGAACCACCGTTTATTCCACCTGTTGCGCAGTCTTCCGACCACCTGTCAGTTAATCCGATTCAGCGCCCGATACGCCCCTCCCAGCGGGTCTTTAATGAGGGTGGCACTCACCGTTTCGGGAAACAGACATGAAAATCGTCGTCATCGGAGGAACCGGCCTGATCGGCAGCAAGGTCTGCAAAAACCTGCAGGAACTGGGCCATGAAGCCTACGCAGCGTCACCGAGTACCGGGGTGAATGTCATCAGCGGCGAAGGGCTGACGCAGGCCCTGAAAGGCGCCGACGTGGTGGTCGACGTAGCGAACTCGCCCTCTTTCGAAGACCACGCCGCGTTGCATTTTTTTCAGACTGCCGGGCACAACCTGTTCGCGGCGGAGAAACTCGACGGCGTCAAACATCATGTCGCCCTGTCCGTCGTCGGCACTGAGCGGATGCTCGACAGCGGTTACTTCCGGGCGAAAATGGCGCAGGAAACGCTGATCAAAAAGTCGGGGATTCCCTACACCATCCTGCGGGCCACTCAATTTTTCGAATTCATCAGCGCCATCGCGTTCTCCGGTCGCGAGGACGGCGACACCATCCACTTGGCCTCGGCGGCGTTGCAGCCGGTGGCCTCGATCGACGTCGCGGCGGTACTGACAGACATTGCCTTGCAAGCACCCGGTAATCAGACCGTGGAAGTGGCCGGGCCTGAGCGGCGGCCACTGGTTGAGTTTGTTGGCGAGTATTTGCAACACATCAAGGACCCGCGCCGAACCGTCGCGGATGTCACGGTGCCTTACTTCGGTGCGCCAATCGATGACCAGTCGCTGACGCCAGGCGAGCATCCGATTCTCGGCACGACCTGGTTTAAAATCTGGCTCAACACCTGAGCATCGTCATGCTTTTTGCCAGGCCCGTTGCAACAGCCGGATGACTTCGGCGTCCGGGGTCTGGGAAAAATCCATGTACCAATGACCGATCGACATGAGCCACTCCGGGATCAGCGGGCAGATCAGCTCATCCACTTCACTGCGCAACGCCTCGACCGTCTCGGGTGGTCCCACCGGCACGGCGACCACGATACGAGCGGGCGAATGCACCCGCACTGCGTGGATCGCCGCCATCATCGAGGCGCCCGTCGCCAGGCCATCGTCGATCAGAATCACCACCTGATCCTTGAGCTGCACGGGCGGGCGGGCGCCCCGGTAAGCCTGCTCGCGCCGCAGCAGCTCCCGGGTTTCCCGTGCGACCACGGCATCGAACGTGTCCTTATCAATCGGGTGCACCCGCAATGCCTGTTCATTGAGAATCTGGATGCCGCCACTCGCGATCGCGCCCATGGCGAACTCTTCGTGGGACGGTACGCCGAGCTTGCGCACCAGCATCAGGTCGAGGCGAACGTCCAGCGCCGTGGCCACTTCATAGGCCACCGGCACGCCGCCCCGGGGTAATGCGAGGACGATGACGTCCGGGCGATGAGCGTAAGCGAGCAATGGCGCCACCAGACGCCGACCGGCCGCAACCCGGTCCTGCAAAACAGAGTGCGATGAGGGACTCATCTGAAAACCTCCTCAGGCGATCACGCCCGCCGGTTTCATCACGCAGTCCCCGAGAATTGTCGGCCTGACCATGGCCGACAGCAAGCGGTGCCGCTTACACCAACCGCTCGATCTTCTGATGCCGCCACACAAACCGGTAGTACGCCGTCTGCAACGCCAGCATCCCCAGGTACGCCACTGGAAACGCCATCCACACACCCTGCAAACCAAAGTGCCCGTCCAGCACATACGCTACCGGCAACTGCACCAGCACTACGCAAAAAATCGACACGGCCATCGGCACCAACACCGTACCGCTGGCGCGCATGATGCCGCCGACAATCGCCTGGAAACCAAACACCAACAGGCTCCAGAGCATGATGTGCAACAAGTGCTCGGCCATCGCCCGGGTGGAATCATCGGTCAGGAACAAGCCCAACAACCAGTGCGACAACACGTAACCCAACACCACCAAACCACCGGTCAGGCACACATTGATCAGCAGCCCCGTGCGCAAAATCGGCCCCATGCGCTCGACACGCCCTGCCCCGATCGCCTGGGCGCCGAGGATCGACGCGGTGATCGCAATCGACAGCGCCGGGAACTGCACGTAATTGACGATCTGCGTCACCGCCCCGTACGCCGCCGTCGCCTGCGAGCCGTGCTGGTTCACCAGCGCCAGAATCACCAGCTCCGACACCGACAACACCACCATCTGCAACCCGGTCGGCAGGCCAATGCGCAGCACCTTGCCAAGAATCACCAGGTCCAGCTTCATCGCCGCAAACATCTCGCGATCCGGAGCCAACGGATGCCCCTTGCGAATCAACCGCCACGCCAGCCACCCCATCGCCGACAAGTTACCCGCCAACCCGGCATACGCCGCACTCTGAATCCCCATCGGCGGCAACCCGAACCAACCGCGAATCAACGCCGGCGTCAGCGCCAACCCGATACACGTCGACACCACCAACGCAATCAGCGGCGACACCGTATCGCTGACCCCGCGCAGCAGTTGGGTGAACAGCACGTAAACCAACAGCGACGGCATGATCCACATCATCACGTGGGCATAGGCCACCGCGTCATCCAGTACATCCGCCGGCGTGCCCAACCCCTGCAAGGCGCGCCTGGCAAACACACTGCCCAACACCGCCGCCGACAGCCCGATCATGGCGCCCAGCAGCAAAGTAGTCGCAGCGATGGTTTTCACCAGATGCGGCTCACGGGCGCCCCACGCCTGACCGATGAGCACACTGGCACCCGCACCGAGGCCAATGACCAGCGCGATGAAGAAGAAAATGATGGGAAACATGCCAGAGACAGCAGCCAGGGCCTGGGTACCGAGCATCTGGCCGATGTAGATGCTGTTGACGGTGCCCGACATGGATTGCAGGAAATTCGACAGGACCATCGGGCCGAGGAAAAGCAGGTAGGTTTTCCAGAGGGGGGTGGATTGGGTGGGGGTTTGCATTGAGTATCCGTCTCGGATGGGCGCGCGCGGGTTTGGGGGATTCTACGCCAGGGCGATTAATCAGCTATACCGCTATTCACCCCCGCAGTTTTTCAACACAGGAGCTTGGCCATGAAGCTCGCACATGCACTGACCGCCCTATTGATCGCTGCCACCCTATTCGGTTGCACCACATCATCAAAACCGGTGGTGTCCGTTTCATTGGTTGCCACGCGGCAAAACACCGGTCAGATCGGCAATGTGACGTTGGCCGACTGGGACAATAAAACCGGACTCAGTTTCTTTATCAGCGGTGTTCCCAGCGGTGGCACCCTGCCCTTGCGTCTCTATACGTTCATTTATAAAGGCAGTTGCCAACACCCCGGGGCAGTGGCCTACGCCATGAACGATCAGGTCAACACCGAACGCCAGCCCATACGCGGCTGGACGCTTTCCAGAAGCGCGCCTGTCGCCCTGTCGGTGCTGCTGGCGGGTGAGTATTCCATCGTCGTGCGAACGGCCGCGACCGATGGCAACGTAGATATCTTTTGTGGGGATATCAAACACGCTGGCGCGGCAAATCCTCCACAGTGACCGCCGATTGTTAGTCGTTTTAGCGATGAAAAAAATCACCCGACTGCTCGCGAGTTTCGATAGGCGTTTGAGTGAACTTAAATAAATGGCAGATTTTTTTTGTTTGCTACGCTTAGGGAGCGGCATCGAAGCCGAGGGTCTGTAGCCTGCAACGCAGGCGCTCACACCCAGGCATTGATCCACTCATTTCAAACCTGCCTGACCACATGGAGTTGCAATGCGCATTCCATTATTTCACGCGCTGTCAGCTGTCATTTTTTTGAGCGGATCGTTCTGCATAGCGCAGCCAGTGGATGCGGCCGTACCCGCGCCAGCGACTGCCCCCGCAGCCGCCCCGGCAAACCCGCCCAGTACGGCGCCCGCCGCGCCGCTGGCGAAAGATCCGGTGTTTACTCAGGAACAGCTGGATCAAATGCTGGCGCCCATCGCGCTTTATCCGGACCCGCTGTTGGCACAGGTGCTGATGGCCTCCACGTACCCCGGCGAAGTGGCCGAGGCGGTGACCTGGTCTAAAGCCAACCCGAAAGCCACGGGCGATGACGCGGTAAGACAAGTGGCAAACCAGCCGTGGGATCCGAGTGTTCAGGCGCTGGTCGCCTTCCCGCAGGTTCTGGTCACGCTGGGGCAGGATCCCATCTGGGTACAACGCCTGGGTGATGCGTTCCTGGCGCAGCCCGACGATGTCATGGGCGCCGTGCAACGTTTACGGCATCAGGCGCAAGCCGCAGGCAACCTGCAAAGCAACCAATATCAGAACGTGACGATTCAGAACATTCCGCCATCGGCCCCTGCCGTTGAATCAGCACCCGCCAGCAACTCGACCATCATCATTCAACCCGCGGACCCGCAGGTTGTGTACGTTCCCACCTATAACCCGACAACCACCTACGGCACCTGGCCGTATCCAGCCTCGCCGCCTGCGTACTATCCGCCTCCGCCCGCCTACTATCCCGGTCAGGCATTGATGGCCGGGCTGGCGTTTGGTACCGGTGTGGCGATCGTCGGTGCGTTGTGGGGTGAATGTGACTGGGGCAATAACGATGTCGACATCGACGTTGAGCGCTACAACAACATCAATGGCAACACTCGGATCAACGCTAATCAGAACAAGTGGCAACATAACTCCGCTCACCGCAATGGCGTGCCTTATCGAGACAACAGGAGCCGCGAACAGTATGGCCGCCAACTGAACGGCGCCAATCAGCGTTCGGCCTATCGAGGGGACAATGCCCAGCGCGCCCAGGCGCGTGAAAACGCTCGCGGTTCAATGGACAGGGCCGGCATCGAACGCCCCGCCACCAGCAACCGTGAAGCACGTAATCAAATGCGCAAGGCCGAACCCGGTGTCTCGGCCGGCAATCGGATGCAAGCCAATGCGGACAGACCGAAAGCGGCTGACAGAGGCCAGGGCACGGCCAGAAACACCCGTGAAAATCAGCAACCGAGGAAACAGACCTCTGACGTGAAACAACGCGGACAAGGTAACGCGAAGGCGCGCCAAACCACGCAAAACCGCCCGGCCGCGACGACCGCCAACAAGGGCGCTGCCCGCAACAATGCATTTGCCGGCACGCGCTCACCGTCCCAAGTCAACGCACAAGCCAATCGTGGCCGGGCCAGCCAGGCCTCTGCCCAGCGCCCCAGTGCCTCGCGCTCCGCTGGCCACCAAGTCAGTCGACCGTCCAGTCCACCATCGCGTCAAAGAAGTGGGGGGGGCCGCCGGTGAATAACCATTCTGGAGTGAAGGCACTCATGGGTTTATTCCTTCAGGCCTTGGCGCTGACTGCCGGCCTGTCGTGGTCGTTCATGGTGATGGCGCAGCAGGAATTTCCAACACCGGAAAAGGCCGCTCAAGCGTTCGTCGAAGCACTGGGCACGAAACAAGCCGATCACAAACGGCTGGCAGAGTTGCTGGGTGAGCAATGGCGCAGTTTCATCCCTAGCCAAGGCGCGGAGCGCGAAGATGTGGACGCGTTCCTGAAGCTGTACCACGAGCAAAACACCATTGAAAAAAGCGGCGAGGACAAGGCGGTTCTGTCCGTCGGAACTAACCACTGGACACTGCCTATACCCATTGTAAAAGGCGCAAGCGGTTGGCACTTCGACACCAAGGCCGGTGGTGCCGAAATTCGTGCACGTCGAATTGGCCGCAACGAACTCGCCGCGTTGCAGTCAGTGCGGGCCTATCACGACGCCCAGATGGACTATGCATCCGTGGACCGTGACGGCGACGGCGCACTTGAGTATGCAGAGAATATTTACAGCGCCCCCGGCAAGCACGACGGACTTTATTGGCGGGACGACAATAGCGGCCAGATCAGCCCGTTGGGTCTCCAGTTCGGCAAAACCATTGCGGGTGAACCGTGGCACGGTTATCACTTCCGCATCCTTCATAGCCAGGGCCCTTCAGCACCGGGTGGCGCCTACAGCTACCTCATCGGTGACAAGATGACCCGAGGCTTTGCACTGATCGCCTGGCCGGCGAAATACAACGATACCGGCGTCATGAGTTTCATGATCAGCCATGACGGGCAGGTATTCGAGAAAGACATGGGGCCCGACAGTGAACAGCTGGCGAAGGCGATGAAGAACTTTGATCCGGATGCCAGTTGGGAAGAGGTTCCGGACAATGAAGAGTAGCCAGCATTACTGAGGCCCAATGCGAACCATCAGGAGACGGACGATGAGCAAACAACCTCAACCCCGTAGCCGCGCCAACCCGCAGCCCCGGTCCCGTCCGGTAGTGCCTGGCCTTCCTGGTAAAACCGGCAACAAGTCCGGGGGCGTGCGCGGCAACTATCCCCCCAAAAAATCGCAATGACCTCATTTTGAAGGCTGCGCTGACCAAAATCCTGCTCGGTCCCTTGCTGCTGATGCAGGGCATCTACACGCGCCGGGTAACGCCCAAGCTGCCGGAAGCCGAGGGCGAACGCCAAGGTATCACCGGCAGCGGCGATGCCTTGCGGTTGTTGATTGTCGGCGACAGCGCCGCCGCCGGGGTCGGTGCATCGACTCAGGATGAAGCGCTCAGCGGCCAACTCGTCAGGCTATTGGCCAAAGATTACCGGGTCTGCTGGAAACTCTGGGCCAGGTCCGGTCTCGATACGCAAGCGCTGCTGGAGCTGCTTGAAGCACATTCGCCGGAACACTTCGATGTGGTGCTGTTGTCTATTGGCGTCAACGATGTCACCAGCACGTTGGCGACAGATCAGTGGATCGCCCGGCAACAACGGTTGATGAGCCTGTTGCGTAGCCAGTACGCGGCGAAGCTGATCGTGGTGTCCCCTCTTCCACCCATGCACCTGTTTCCCGCACTGCCGCAACCGCTGCGCTGGTACCTGGGGCTGCGGGCCAGTGGATTCAACGCACACCTTGCCGACCTGGCCGGGCGAACGGAGGGATACACACTGCTGACCACCCGGTTGGCCCCCGTGGCCGGTTCGATGGCGCGGGATGGTTTCCATCCGGGACCTGCGATATACAGTCAGTGGGCGCAGGATGCGGCGGTGGTCATTGACCAACAACGGCGCCAATCCGCGCCCCTCCATGTCGCAGAACACACAATAAAAATACAGGAGTAAAAATGTCCGAACTGAACCTGCACCCCAACGCCGCTGAGTCCTTGAAGCAATGGCACGACATGATCCGCACGGGGGACTTGAGTACCCTGCCCGGTTTGCTGGACGCCAATGCTGTGTTCCGCTCGCCGATGGCGCACACGCCTTATCCGGGCGCGGCCGTGGTCTCGATGATTCTCAACACGGTCGTCAAGGTCTTTGAGGACTTTGCCTACCACCGCGAACTGTCGACGGCGGACGGGTTGAACGTCGTTCTGGAGTTCAGCGCCAAGGTTGGCGAAAAACAGATCAAGGGCATCGACATGATCCGGTTCAACGAACAGGGGAAAATCGTTGAGTTTGAGGTGATGGTCCGGCCCCTGAGCGGTTTGCAGGCCTTGGGCGAGCAAATGGGACAGCGCCTGGGTGCTTATCTGGCGGCCAATAAAGGCTGATCGTTGGCGAGGCGTTGGGGTAATCGACAGCAAGCCCGGCCTGACACGCCGGGCTTTTTCGTGCGCAAAAAAATTCAGACCCCACTTAAAGCGGCTGCCGAACCTGTGTTACATAAGTCCTGATTGTGAATCCTGCGCCCAATGAGGTTTGCCCATGCTCCACGCCCTTCGCTTGCCGCAACTGCTGACCGCTGCCTTGCTCGGCTCACTCGCTTGCGGCGCCCAGGCCGGTACGCCATCGCCGGCACCTGCCAGCTTGTTACCGCTGCTGGAGACGATCAATGAGCGCTTGAACATTGCGGATCTCGTGGCACTGACCAAATGGGACAGTCGCAAACCGATCCAGGATACGGCCCGGGAAGCTCAGGTCATCGACAGTGCCAGGAAGACGGCCGAAAGCCAGAAACTGAACCCGCAGGACGTCGCCGACTTGATCGCCGCGCAGATCGAAGCCAACAAACTGGTGCAGTACGGCCTGCTCGCTCAATGGCGCGCGGCGGACAGGGCACCGGACACTCCTCGGCCGGACCTCGTCAATCAAATCAGGCCTCGGCTGGATGAGCTGCAAAACCGCCTGCTGCAGCAATACGCCGACTTCGTGCCCTATCGCAATGACCCCGACTGCCCGGACTGGCTGGGGATCGAGCGAGCGGGCCTGATCAAGGATCAACTGCATGGACAGGCTCTGATCCGCGCCACTGGCGAGTTGTGTGTCGTGGATCAATGACCGGGCAACCGACGATTCGAGGCAACCATTGCTTGCGTCAATAGTCACCATTAACTCAATGAAGTTCTCTTAAAAAATCCGCGGCGTAACATCGGCTCCAGACCAAACAACTACACCCCGGAGCACACAATCATGAAACGCCAAACCCTTCTCAGCATCGCTTTCTCGGTTTTCGCAGTTAACGCTTTTGCCGCTACCTCTGCTCAACCTGTCGTCGCTGAAGGCGGCTCGGATCGTCTGATTGAAAGCCGTGTGGCTGAAGGGGGTTCGGATCGTTTGATCGAGAATCGCGTCGCCGCTGATGGCTCCGACCGTTTGATCGAAAACCGCGTTGCCGCTGATGGCTCCGACCGTTTGATCGAAAACCGCGTTGCCGCTGATGGCTCCGACCGTCTGATCGAAAACCGCGTTGCCGCTGATGGTTCCGACCGTCTGATCGAAAACCGCGTCGCCGCTGATGGCTCCGACCGTCTGATCGAAAACCGCGTTGCCGCTGATGGTTCCGACCGTCTTATCGAAAACCGCGTCGCTGCTGATGGTTCCGACCGTCTGATGCAAAACCGCGTTGCCGAAGGTGGCTCCGACCGTCTGATCGAAAGCCGCGCTGCATAAATGCGGGGTTCTACCGCGGTACTCAAAGAAAAGCCCGGCCTTATCAGCCGGGCTTTTTCGTGCACGAAACAAATCTCGCGTTCTGATCGTTCCCACGCTCTGCGTGGGAATGCAGCCCGGGGCGCTCCGCGTCCCTCCAAAGCCGAACGCGGATCGTCCGTCGAGGCATTCCCACGCAGAGCGTAGGAACGATCCAACGATCCATAAATCCAAACCGATTACTGTTTGGTGCCCGGCAGCAGTTCGAAGTCTGGGGTAAACGGCGTCATGGCGGCCATCAACTGCTGGAAGGGTTTGTGATCGCCTTCGAGGGTGGCTTTACCACTCGCAACGAGTTGAGCAAGGCTGGTTTGCCTTGCCATCACACCTTCGAGCGCCGCGCGATCAAGGGTAATCGTCAGATCAGGATTTTTCGCCTGCTGCCCCTTGATGTTAGTCAGGGTCGAATTGCTCAACTCCACCACAAACTCTTCCCCGTTGTCGGGCGTCTTGAGATTCATCACGAAGTGTTGGTCCGCGACTTTGCTGCCGTCCAGGGCGATGCCAAGGTACTCGAGCCACAACTCCGTGCTCATGCCACGGATCATGTCTGGCCCGGCGGTTTTTGGTGGTACGCCCTTGGGCATGCCATTGCGTAGTTCATTCGCAGCCGCAAGGAAACTKTTGCGTACACCGGCACTTTCCTTCTGATAGCCAACCTGTTCATAGACGTCCGCCAGCAAGTCCTTGGCCTGGGTGTTTTGTGGTTCGGCATACACCAGCTTATTGAGGATTTCGTATGCTTCGCGGTATTTGCCCTGATCGAACAAGGCCTTGCCCTTGGTCATGATCTTGTCTGCGCCCCCCATCATTTCCACATAGAGCGGCGCCGAATCCTTCGGTGACAGCGGCATCAGCGTGGCCGGGTTGGCATCCCAGTAACCCAGGTAGCGGTTGATTACGGCCCGGCTGTTGTGCTCTTCCGAACCGTGATAGCTATGAGTCGCCCAGTTGTTTTTAAGGCTGTCGGGCAACGTGTAGACGTTATGAATCTCGTTGATGGTGACGCCTTCGTTGGCAGCATGCAGTACGGCGTTGTTCAGGTTGGCGTAAGCATCGCGTTGCGCGCGCATGACGTCCTGAATTCGCTCATTGCCCCAACGTGGCCAACTGTGGGCGGCAAACATGACGTCGGCCTGTTGCCCGTAGCGATACAAGGCGTTGTTGATGTTCTTCGACCACACCAGCGGATCGCGAACCAGCGCACCGCGCAACGTGTAGATGTTATGGATCGTGCCGACAATATTTTCGGCGGCCCAGAACGCTTTGAATTGCGGAAACCAGGTGTTCATCTCCGCCGGGGCTTCGGTACCGGGGGTGCTCTGGAATTCCATTTCTACACCGTCAATGGTCACGGTCTCGAAATCTTTTTCAATGTAGCGATTGGGCTCGATCAGGCCCATGTTGCCAATGGAGGCATTTTTACCAATCGCCATGTCGACATGGCCATTGGGGCTATGCGGCAACATCAAACCATACTGGAAGTAGGCGCGGCGACTCATGGCATTACCGGCGTAGACGTTTTCCGCCACGGCATGCTCCATAAAGCCTTTCGGGGCGATCAGCGGAACCTTGCCACTGCGGATATCCGCCTCATCGACGACACCGCGGATGCCGCCAAAATGATCGGCATGGGAATGGGAAATGACGACCGCTACCACCGGGCGCTTGCCGAGTTTTTCATTGATGAAATCCAGGGCGGCCTTGGCGGTTTCCTTGGACATCAGGGTGTCGAAGACGATCCAGCCGGTATCGCCCTTGATGAAGGTGATGTTGGCCAGGTCAAAGCCGCGCACCTGATAGATCTTGTCCGGCACCACTTCGTACAAACCATAGGCCATGTTCAGTTCGGCCTGACGCTGCAAGGACGGGTTGATGCTGTCGTAATCCTTGCCGTCCAGAAGGAAGTCGTAGCTGCCCATGTTCCAGGCAACATTCCCGGCTTCGGCCATGATCTTTTTATAGGACGGTGCGGCGATGAAGCCTTTTTTCGCCTCTTCAAAATCGCGCTTGTCAGAAAACGGCAGTGACTTGCGCAGACCTTTTTGCAGTTCGACCGTGTAGGTGGAAGGCGGCTTGCCTTTGTTATCGAAATGGCCGTTTTGCGTCGTGGCCGGGACAGGACTTGCGCCGTTTGCATCGGCTGCAAAAACGCTGGGGCTGAAACTGCTGCCCAGCGTGATTGCCAGTGCCAGATGAAGGGTCTTGTTGTACATGAAATGTTCCTTCGCCTAAGGGGGGTCAAAGGCATGAATGCCAATGATTGCGCGGGGTTCCGTGTGCTGGATACGAGGTCAACTTGACCCGTCGGCGTATGAATAGCATATTGATCTGATTACGAAAAATTCCATTTTGTCGATATTCGATAACATAAAGGTTATGTAATGACACCACGCCGTCTGCGCCAGTTTTTGGCATTGATCGAACATGCCCACTTTGGTCGGGCCGCCAAGGCGTTAGGGGTTTCGCAGCCGGCGCTGAGCAAAAGCATCCAGTTGCTGGAGAATGAACTCGGGGTCACGTTGTTCGACCGGCGCACGGAAGGCGTCGTGTTGACGGCGTTTGGTCAGTTGCTTCGGGAAAAGAGCCAGCGCCTGTTGATGGCGCAAGAGGATCTGGTTCGCGACATGGCCTTGCTGACAGGTGGCGATATCGGTGCGTTGAAAGTTGCGCTGGGCCCCTACCCCAGCATCAGCAGCGGGTATGCCAGCATCGCCCGATTGCATGCGCGGCATCCACACATCAAAGTCACGGCCCATGTCGCGGGCTGGCGTGACGTGGCCCTTCAGGTTGCCACCGGGGCGGTGGACCTGGGGATCGCCGAAATCAGTACGTTGCAAGGCCGGGAAGAATTCACCTGTGAACTGGTGGGTGAACATGAGGGGCGCCTGTTTTGCCGCCCCGGGCATCCGTTGCTCACGCAAAAGCGTTCGTTGAAGTTGGCGCAAACACTCGATTACCCGTGGGTGGCCTCGCGTATCCCGTTGCGGGTCGCCAGCCATTTACTGCCCGCCACATTGGGCTGCGCCGGCACTTATGACGCAGTGAATGGCGATTTTGTACCGGCCATTGAAATAGATGTGCCGATGCAAATTACGGCGTTCGTAGAGAACAGTAATGCCTTGGCCTTAGGCAACTTATCAAGCTTTGAACAGGCGTTCAGGACGGGGGAATTAGTACCCTTGCCCCTCCAGGACCTCGCACTACGCACCCATTACGGTTTCATCTACCTCAAGTCGCGCTCGCTACCTCCCGTTGTAGAGCTTTACATGAGGGAAGTGAGGGCGATGGAAGAAGAACTTCGTCAGCGTGAAAGCCTTTTAGCCAAGATATAGATGGCGTGAATTAAGGGTCGCAATTTGCGACCACCCAACAACAGAGGGGGCGATTGATAGCCGAACTTCTCCGAAAATAAGTGAATGGGAATGCAACGCCGCTTTAATGAGCTATACCCAGTATTCCCCCTGCACTTATTCCATAACTGGAGATTGACAATGAATCACTGCACCCCTCTGGCAGCGGTACTGGTCATGGCAAGTCTCTTCGGCTGCACCACTTCCTCAAATCATTCAATGAACCTTCCTCTGGCAGCCACCCACCAAAACATGGGCCAGATCGGCAACACCACATTGACCGCCGTGGGCGATAAAACCAACTTTGATTTCTACATCAGCGGCGTTCCAACCGGCACTAACTTGCCACCGCGCATCTACACATTCGTCAATAAAGGCAGCTGCAAGCAACCCGGCACAGTCGCCTATGCGATGAACGACAAGGTCAACACCGAGCACAATACAGGTACCAATGGCTGGATGTTTTACAGAAGCGCTCCGATCAAATTGCCAGACTTGCTTGCCGGCAAATACTCCGTTCTCGTGCGCACTGCGCCCGAGGATGGCAACGTCGATATTTTCTGTGGCGATGTGGCACAAGCGAAGCCATGACGCAGCCAGGGTTTTTGTGAGTCGGAAAATCGGCTCATCGGGTGATTGCCTTGCTGTCGTATTCCTGGAGGTTGTTACACGCCCTCCAAAACATCGCAATCACCACGTCCAACCCCAAAAACCGCACTAGACTCCTTTCTGCGCCTTAAGTTGTGCAGTGTCATGCAGTAAGGGGGGAAATGATTCTGCCCGCAGTACCAGGCTCATTCCTCGGTGATCAAGGCACCGAGAGTCATTGTTGTTGCGCACTACCCAATTGCCAACATCATGAAACTACGAGGATTGCTGGTATGCAAAACCTATCGGATCGCTTCAAGTTGTCTGTCGCATTCGCCGCACTTATGTCACTGAACGGACTCGCCCACGCCGCTCAAACGGAAAAAACCAACATCCTGTTTATCGTCTCCGACGACACCGGTTACGGCGACCTCGGCCCCTATGGCGGTGGTGTCGGCCGGGGCATGCCGACGCCCAGCATCGATGAGCTGGCGGCAGAAGGCGTCACCTTTTACTCCTTTTATGCGCAACCCAGTTGCACGCCTGGCCGGGCAGCCATGCAAACCGGGCGCATCCCCAACCGTAGCGGCATGACCACCGTGGCCTTCCAGGGCCAGGGCGGCGGCTTGCCTGCCGCCGAATGGACGCTGGCATCGGTGCTGAAAACCGGTGGCTACGACACCTATTTCACCGGCAAATGGCACTTGGGTGAAGCCGACTATGCCCTGCCCAATGCACAAGGCTATGACGTGATGAAATACGTCGGCCTGTATCACCTCAATGCCTACACCTACGCCGACCCTACCTGGTTCCCCGACATGGACCCGGAAACCCGCGCGATGTTTGAAAAGGTGACCAAGGGCGCGTTGTCCGGCAAGGCGGGCGAAAAACCGGTCGAAGAATTCAAGATCAACGGCCAGTACGTCGACACGCCCGTCGTGGATGGTAAACCCGGCGTGGTCGGCATTCCGTTCTTTGACAACTATGTGGAAAAAGCCGCACTGGAGTTTCTCGACACCGCGGCCAAGTCGGACAAGCCGTTTTTCATCAACATCAACTTCATGAAAGTGCACCAGCCGAACTTGCCAGCACCGGAGTTCATTCATAAGTCCATGTCCAAGTCCAAGTACGCCGACTCTGTGGTCGAGCTCGATACCCACATCGGTCGCATCATGGACAAGCTCAAGGCACTTGGCATGGATAAGAACACGTTGGTGGTTTACACCACGGACAACGGGGCCTGGCAGGATGTTTATCCGGATGCCGGCTACACCCCGTTCCGAGGGACCAAAGGTACCGTGCGTGAGGGCGGTAACCGGGTACCGGCCATCGCCGTCTGGCCAGACAAGATCAAGCCGGACACGAAAAATCACGAGATTCTCGGTGGCCTGGATCTGATGGCGACGTTCGCTTCTGTTGCCGGCGTGAAACTGCCAGAGAAAGATCGTGAGGGTCAGCCGATCATCTTCGACAGTTACGACATGACGCCAGTTCTCACCGGCAACGGCCCCTCTCCGCGCAAAGAGTGGTTCTACTTCACCGAGAACGAATTGTCCCCGGGTGCGGCCCGTGTTGGAAACTATAAGGCCGTGTTCAACCTGCGGGGCGATGATGGCGCGCAAACCGGTGGTCTGGCGGTGGACTCCAACCTGGGCTGGAAAGGCGCCGTAAAATATGTGGCCACGGTGCCGCAAGTCTTTGACTTGTGGCAAGACCCGCAAGAGCGCTATGACCTGTTCATGAACAACTTTACCGAGCGTACCTGGACGATGGTGCCGATCAGCCAGGCGATATCCAAGCTCATGCAGACCTATGTCAAATACCCGCCTCGCAAGATGCAAAGCATGACCTATGACGGACCGATCGAGTTGTCCCAGTATCAAAAATTCCAGTCGGTTCGCGAGGAATTGCAGAAAGAAGGCATTAACCTGCCAATGCCAGCCGGCAACTAGTTAGTCGGGCACGGCGGTTCATACATGGAAGGATAATCAGGGTGGCGCTTACTTTGGAAACAACAGCGTAAACGCCACCCTGAACCCCCAGCCCTCAGCGCCATCTTTCGGGCTGTCAGCCCAATAACGCGGTCCAACTTGCACGGTCATGGGTTGATGACCCACTTTGAACAACTGGGTGACCGACAGGTTGATCGGCACGGACCATTCACGGGTCTGCCAATCGTAGGTGGATTCGGTGTTGATGCCGAAGGTGGTGTAGGTGTGGGTGGTGTAGCTGAAAAACGGTTGCAGGAACGTCGCGTTGACCTTTTCCTTGTCATCGGGTGGGCTGTTTTCCAGTGACCAGATGTGATTGGCCAATATTCCGCGGGTCCAGCCATTGCTCTGTTTTAGGAGCACCACCGTAGGGCCTAACCCCCATTGCTCATTGCTCAAAAGATCATTGCTGCCGGTCGGCACCAGAATGGCCGGTCCCACCCCCCATATCCAGCCATTCGCGGTTGGTTTTTGGGGTGAGAAAAAGAAGCTCTGGGTCACATCACCGGCTCCGGATTTATCTGCCTGCCCGCCAGGCACCAGGCCATGCTGATCAATGATCGGCAGGATGGTCCGCGATATCAGGTTCCACTCGTCATTGAGTCTGAATGGCAGCACCGGCTGGATGTTGGTGACGCTTTGGTATCCCTCGCCGCTCGGGCCGAGTTTCTGGTTCCAGTTGTACTGAATGGGTAGGCTGTACAGCGCGGCGACGGGATTCAGTGTTTGCTTGGCCAGTTCGGCCTGACTATCGTCAGGGAAACCGGTTTGTGGCCAAACCACCACACACGCCAGAACAGGAGCCAGTTGAAAGCGTTTATTCATCAGAACCTCGTATCAGAAATCGGGAACCGACCTCTCCCCAATCAAGGTGAATGACCTGTAACCCAATTAGCTTAGTTGAGATTTTTCTGAGTGTTTTTGCGACGCGTGACGCTCGCGTTCCATCTTTATTCAGCGTGGGCACGAGCGTTACGCAGCGCTTTCAGGTTATGCCTTGACTCCCCAGCACCCGGGACGCGGCCACTCTTTGATCATCGCCCGCTGATAATCTCCCTCCTCTATTGATCGAGGAGGCCACCGTCTACCAAGGAAAAACGATGCGGCTTCTGTTGCTCTGCCTGTTCAGCCTGCTGGCTGCCTGCCAATCCCATCACGTCTCGCCGCCCCCGGCGCCCATCGCCCCGCAAGGACGGGACCATGCCGACCTTGGCGTCATCCGCGAACTCGCCACCGGTCGAACGCTGACACCACAGGAACTGGTCGAACGTCTCGCCGTTGCGCCGCGTGTGCTGGTCGGCGAACAGCATGACAATCCGGATCACCACGCCCTGCAATTGTGGCTGTTGCGTGAGCTGGCGATTCAACGCCCTCAGGGCAGCCTGCTGATGGAAATGCTCAATCCCGATCAGCAAACCAGGGTCGACGCGGCGCAAACCGCCACCCGTGCCGGACAACCACCGGCCGACGCGTTCAAGGCGCTGGCCTGGCAGGCCAATTGGGACTGGAGTGTCTACGGCGCGCTGGTCACTTACGCGCTGCGCCAACCCTATCCGCTGCTGGCGGCCAACCTGGACAGGGCGCAAATCATGCAAATCTACCAACAGCGCCCGGCACTCACGGGTACAGCGTCCACCACGAAAGCCGTGCAAGCCACTTTGCTGGCGAATATCAGAGAGTCCCATTGCGGATTGCTGCCTGAAGCGCAAATGCCCGCGATGCTCGCCGTGCAACAGCAGCGTGACCGACGCATGGCCGAACACCTGATGGCTGCACCGACACCGGCGCTGTTACTGGCCGGGGCTTTCCATGTGCGCAAGGATCTGGGCGTGCCACTGCACCTGACGGACCTCGGCGCTGGCGAAGGCAACGCGGTGCTGATCCTGGCTGAGGCGGGCAAGACGGTGACCGTCGAGCAAGCGGATTACGTGTGGTATAGCGCTGCACAACCGGAACAGGACTATTGCGCGACGTTGCGCCGTTGAAGATCGGCTAGCGTCAGGCACAAGCCTGGCAGCCTGTCGAACAGCGAGGGGCTCCGTGGACTACTCCTCAAAACGCCCGGCGGCCTCACGGTCGTGCTCATATCGCCGCGTAAGCGCAAACACCGGCAACCAGGACTCGCGCCGAACGGTCCAGCTTTCGTAGGTTGGCGTCAGTTGGTCAGGGGCATCCAGGGAACCCAGGTTGACTTCGACCTCGTCGGCGGTGCGGGCGAAAACCGACGAACCGCAGCGAGGGCAGAAAAACCTCCCGGCGTAATCGCGCGTTTCGCCCTCGATCGTCACCGCCTCCTGAGGGAATATCGCGCAGGCATTAAAAAGCGCCCCATGATGCTTGCGGCAATCGAGGCAGTGACAAAGGCCCACCCGGTATGGGCGCCCTGAAGCCACAATCCTGACGTTGCCGCACAGGCAACCACCGGTGAATCGGTCCATGTTGCACCTCCTCGTCAATCACGCGGTTGGAACGGCCCTTTAAAAATAGCAGCGATCCAGTCTGGGGTCGTTTCACGACTTTTCAGCGTTTTTCATCGAATCGATCCCACTGAATCAGGTGTTTTCACAGCACCGGCGCAGGCGTGGCGGTTTACTGCAGACCTAAGCTTCCGGCGCGTGTCCGGAGCGGTTGTCGCAGGAGAGACCATGAGTCTGGAACGTCTGAGCAAACTCATTTCGGCAGGATTTGGCATGGCGGTGATTGCTTGCCTGCTGACCCTGTCCCTGGATGAGTATTACGGTGCCCAAGCCGCGCGCGCCACGGATCGACGGCACCAGACCATCACCGCCGTTGCCCGAATGGCGACCCTCAACCGTGAACTGACCCAACTGGCGCGCCTGTATGTCGGCACGGGCGACGAGCTGTTTCTCACCCAATACAACGAAAAGTGGCAAAAAGGCCGGACTTTCCACGACACCAAACTGGAGCTTCAAGCCGTCGGACTGAATGATCAGGAAGCCCGATTGCTGGCGACAGTCGAGGACATGGATCTCAGGCAAACGAGCATGGAGCGCCTTGCGATGAAACAAAGTTTTCATCGAGGCGGTCCGACACAGCTTGCAAGCACCACTTACATCAATACCGAGTGGAATTTTGCCGACGCGCTGAATCAACTGACCACCTCGACGACCCAACGTTTTAATAGCGACTTCGAGGCCGCGCGAAACAAAGCCCAGTTGGCCAGCCACATCAATGTCTTGATGCAATTGATCACATTGGGCGCAGGTCTATTGGCATTTCTGGTGGTCCTGCGTCGCCAGTTGATGATCCCGTTGTTGCGTCTTTCCGAGCGCATGCGCCGCCTGCACGCCGGCGAAGCCCTTGGTGAGCCGGCGCAGCGCCAGGGGCTTGCTGAAGTCGTGGCGCTGGCCGAGGCATTCGATGCCTATGTCGACGTCAATGAAGAGCTGCACCGACAGCACTGGGTCAAGGGGCACCTCGGCGAGCTGGTCCAAGCGTTGCAGTTGTGCACCAGTCGGGAGGCATTCGCCGCAACGTTGCAGCAAAAGCTGGGCGAGTGCCTGGGTTGCAAGGCGATTTTGCTATTCGATGCTGAGTCCTTCGACATGCCGGCAGGCCACTWGCACTACAGTTTGCCACTGCAGCAGGACGGGCAGCAGCTGGCGAGCCTTGAACTCGATTTTGCCCATCGCCCGGATTGCGCTCAGCTCCAGTTGCTCGACACCCTGCCCAACCGACTCGCCACGCTCCTGAATTTGCTGGATCAGAGCACGCACAATCAGCGATTGCTGCACCAGGCCCACCTGCAGGCCCGGCTGCTGGAGCGCCAGGCGCTGATTCTGCAACAACGCCAACAGTCGCTGGAAGCCACTGAGGGCTGGTATCGCAGCATCGTCGAGTTTGCCCCCAAAGCACTGCTGGTGTTCGACGAGGGCGGCGTGATCCTCGCCAACCAGGAAAGCGAAGCAACCTTTGGTTATGCCCCCGGCACCTTGCTTGGCCAGAGTTACCGCGCGCTGGTGCCGGACAGCCAGCTCGAGACCGTTGATCGCATGCTTGAGCGAGTGCACCTGAACAAGGTGCTCGACACCGCCGAGGTGATTGCGCGGCGAGCCGATGGCAGTGAGTTTCCCGCTGAGTTGCGCCTGTGCCTGCTGCCCGTGCGCGAGGATCGTGGGCAATGCCTGTGCATTGCGATACGCGATCTCAGCCAGCGTAAAGCCGAAGAGCGCTGCCTGCGTGAAGCGCATGAGCAGCAGCAGGCCATTGTCGGCTCGGCGCCCTATGGCATTGCACTCGTACAGGGTGGATTGATCGCACAGGCCAATTCGCGTCTGGACGAATTGCTGGGTTACGCACCCGGTGAGCAACTGCAGCGGTCCCCGCTGATCTGGCTGGATCAGGTCATTTCGGCGCAAACAGTGCAGACACTGGAAGCACAGATTCGCGAGGCGCTGGACCGTGGCGAAATCTATCAGCAGCAGCTGCAACTGCGTCGCAAGGACGCCCGATGCTTCTGGGCCAGCGTCAGTGCGCGAGCCATCACGTCCGCAAACAACTCCCGAGGCTCGATCTGGATCATCGAAGACATTTCTGCCCAGCACGCCGCGGCGAACGAGATGCAGCAGGCGCGGCAACTGGCCGAGGACAGTGCGCGTATCAAGGCTGAGTTCCTGGCCAACATGAGTCACGAGATTCGCACGCCGATGAACGCCATCATTGGTATGACACACCTGACCTTGAGGACGGAGCTGAACGAATCTCAGCGCGACTACTTGAACAAGGTACAGAGCTCCAGCCGCCATTTGCTGGGCGTGCTTGACGATATTCTGGATTTTTCCAAGAT